>PUPG01000211.1 GCA_003553005.1 Bacteroidales bacterium | reverse complement strand
GCACACTATCACGATCCCGCAGCTGAACCCGAGGTGGTCGATGAAGAAGAGGATGTGGAAGACCTTCCGCCCTATACACCGGAAGCCTTCTTTAACACATTTGCTTCAGAAGATGAGGAAGATGTACAGTATCTCTTCCCTACACCCGATGAATCAGAAGTAACCATTACTCCTGGTGTAGATGACCCGGCAGATCCCGATGGCGTCAAAGTGGGTGAATACCACAGGGGCACCAACCTGTTTGCTGACCTGAAGTTCATGATGGATTTCAACATCCAGTTTGACAACTTCTCCACGGTATCCATTGATGTCTATGTGCCAAGCGACAATGATTATTCCGGCGGACTTGACCAGAGCATTCAGATTTGGATTGCCGACATGCACACCACCGAGAGCTTCTGGGAAAGCTGGGTGCAATTCGTAGTACCTGCTGATGAAGTGGTTATGGATGAGTGGGTAACTTACACCTTTGACCTGGATGATCCTTCAGAAGGTTCGGCCGGCAACGCCCTGGATCGTACAGATCTGGACGCAGTGGGATTAACCATTGGTGGCAGTGATCACGAAGTGGATGCCATTTTCTACATCCGCGACTTTATCTTTGAATAATCTAGTTTACAGGCTGCAGGACTTGAATCCTGCAGCCTTTTTTTCATCTGTTTAGACGTTTTCTTATGTCTCAGTTCATCAAAGCTTTTGTTTTCCCTTTTCTCCTGCTTGCCGCATTGGCTTGCGAAGATGACAACGATTCCATTTTACAGGAGGGAGATCCTTATAACCTGGAAGTTGAAGTGACCATTGAGCCGGAAGGCAGCGGCCAGGTAATTGTGCAGGCTTCTGCTGAAAATGCCGTGGCGTATGACCTTCGACTGGAAGAGGAAGAAGAGCCTATGTACACCAACACATCGGGTACATTCGAGCATACCTTCCTCCAGCCGGGAGATTACGCACTGGAGGTTAGGGCATATGGATCCAACGAAAGATACCTGCGCAAGGTGGTCGGCGTCACCATCACCTTTGAAGAAGAGGATGTGCCGGTTGACCAGGGTTATGTCACCCCCATGGAATACGAAGGATATGACCTGGTGTGGCACGATGAGGTTGATGGGAATGACATTGATCCTGACAACTGGGTCTTTGAAATTGGCGATGGGTGTCCGGATCTCTGCGGATGGGGCAACAATGAGTCTCAATACTACCTGGAAGAGAATGCCTGGGTTGATGATGGCGTGCTTACCATTGAGGCGAGAGAGGAAAGTGCTGGCACCCGGGATTACACCTCTGCCAGGATGAAAACCCAGGGCAAGCATTCCTTTCAGTATGGCAGGATCGACATCAGGGCGCTTCTACCAAGGGGACAGGGCATATGGCCCGCCTTGTGGATGCTCGGCAACGATATCGAAACGGTAGGCTGGCCCAAGTGCGGTGAGATCGATATTATGGAAATGATCGGCGGCAGCGGCAGGGAGAATGAGGTGCACGGCACGCTTCACTGGGACAATAACGGACATACTTACTCGGGAGGGAGCCATACACTGCCCTCCGGTACTTTTGGTGACGAATACCATGTGTTCACCATCATTTGGGACGAAACCTCCATCCGGTGGTTTGTCAATGACATTGAATTTTATGAGCTGTTAATCACTCCAGCCCACATGGCAGAATTTCACCAGGAATTCTTCTTCATATTTAATGTGGCAGTTGGAGGAAACTGGCCGGGATACCCGGATGAGACCACCGTTTTTCCACAGCAGATGCGGGTTGATTATGTCCGTGTATTCCAGGAGAGCAAGTAAGCAAGAGGCGCTTGGCTTTTAGCCATTGGCCATTGGCAAAAACAAAAGGCCAACAGCCAAAAGCTAACAGCATACATTTCGACTTTTTGATTTTTCGACAAAATTTATAATATCATGAAAATCACACATTTACTAATCATGTTTCTCTTTGCAGGGATGCTGGGTGCTACTTCCCTGCAGGGGCAAACTTTGCAGGGGGTGGTGACAGACAAGGATTCGGGAGAAACCCTGCCAGGGGCAACCATACAGGTAGAAGACACGAGCTTGGGTACCACGACCGACATCAACGGAGCATACCAGATCAGCCTTTCTCCGGGCACCTATACGGTGGCCTTTCGTTTTATGGGATTCACTACCCAGCGGGTGGAGATTTCCATCGCTGAAGGGGAAACACTTAACCGGGATATCGCCATGGAACCAGAGGCCCTGACGTTTGACGAGGTCGTCGTCATTGGCTATGGCAGTCAGGAAAAACGTGTGGTTACCGGGGCCATTTCCAGTATTGGTGCGGATGAAATCACCAGCACTTCTGTACTTCGCGTGGAGCAAGCCATGCAGGGAAGAACCGCTGGTGTCCAGGTTACCAACTTGTCCGGACAGCCAGGAGAGCCACCCAGCGTGCGTGTTCGCGGTGCAGGCACCACCCTGAACGCGGAACCACTGTACATCGTGGATGGTATGGCCGTAGAAGGCATTGACTTCCTGAACCCGGGAGATATCGAGTCCATTGATGTCCTGAAAGATGCGGCATCCGCAGCCATTTATGGGGCACGAGCGGCCAACGGGGTTGTGCTGATCACGACCAAAAGCGGCACTGAAGGCGAGATGCGGATCAATTATTCATCCTACTATGGGGTTCAAAACGCGGCACGAACCATTGACATGCTCAATGCCGATGAATACCGCATGATGATGAACGAAGGTGCCAGCAATGCAGGGCTTACCGAACCTTTTGACTTGAACGAAGTACCCCAGCACAATACCAATTGGCATGATGCACTCTTCGAAACCAATGCCCCGGTTACCAACCACGAAGTCAGTGTAAGCGGTGGATCTGCACGATCTACGTACAATTCATCCCTCTCCTATTTCGGCCAGGAAGGCATCATCGGGGGCGATAAATCGCAATTTGAACGCATCACGGCACGACTCAACACACGACATGAGGTCAACGACTTCATCAACTTTGGAAACAACCTGGCTTACTCGCAAATCAACCAAAGGGGAATTGCCTCCAATGCATCATTTAACGCAGCATACAGCAGCGCACTGAATATTGACCCGCTTACCCCCGTGTACGAAAAAGACGAGCATATATTAAACCAGTATCCGTACTCCACAGAACCCGTAGTCACTGATGAGGATGGCCGGGTGTACGGCATTTCGAACTTTGTGGGCGCAGAGATTGTGAACCCCTTGGCCCTGCTGGAGACGCAAACCGGGGAAACCCGTGTCGACAAAATTGTGGGTAACGTATTTGGTGAAGTGGAACTCATTGAACACCTCCAATTCAGAAGCAGCCTGGGCATCGACCTGGCCTTCGTGACTTTTGACAATCATACCCCCCTGTTCTTTCTGAATGACGCCCAGGGCAATACCGGAAAAACCAATGTGAGCAAATCGATGGACAGGAACTTTATCTGGGAGTGGGAAAACACCCTGAACTATTCCAGGCAAATCGATGACCATAACTTCTCTGCCCTTGTTGGCTTAACAGCCAGAAAGGCATTCTACGAAGATCTGTTTGGCTTCAACGCCATGGTGCCCATTACAGACCCCAATCATGTATACCTGAACATGGCCAACGATACGGTCTGGGAGGCTTATGGCGGCGCCATCCATTCATCGCTTTACTCTCAGTTTGGCCGGATTCTGTATGATTACAAAAGCACCTACTCCATCAACGCCACCCTCAGAAGGGATGGGTCTTCAAAATTCGGCGAAAATAACCGCTTTGGAATCTTTCCTTCGGTAGGTCTCTCCTGGGCAATCAGCTACGAAGATTTCTTCCCGGAGTTGGGTCCGGTGGACATGGTTAAGCTCAGGGCCTCCTGGGGGATCAACGGCAACCAGGAGATCGGAGATTACCAGTTCATTTCGACCATGGACCGAAGCAGGGGCTATATTTTCGGTGGCGGAAGAGCTTTTGGGGCCTCACCGGCATTTATCGAGAACCCCGATATCCGCTGGGAGGAGTCTGAGCAGATCGATATCGGGCTTGATTTTGGTGCTTACGACAACAGGCTCACCGGTACTGTTGATTACTATATCAAAACCACCAGCGGATTGCTGGAAACCATACCCATTCCAGCGCACGTGGGCAACAGCCCCCCCGTGGCCAATGTAGGCAGTGTGGAAAACCGGGGTGTGGAAATGAGCCTGGACTGGAGGCACGTCACCAGGGATTTCAACTATTCCATTGGGGTGAATGCCGCCTACAACAAGAACCAAATGACCAAAATTGGTAATGAAGAAGGCGTGCTGCCCGGTGCGAACTGGGCCGTAGCCGGCATGGTGACCCGTGCAGAGCTGGGATTGCCCATCGGGTACTTTTGGGGCTATGTCACAGACGGAATTTTCCAGAATTGGGATGAGGTGTATCAGCACATCAATAGCGATGGCCAGCTGCTGCAACCCAATGCCCAGCCTGGCGATGTGCGCTTTGTTGACGTAAATGGGGATGGCCGGATCAGTCCTGACGACAGAACCAAGATTGGTAGTCCGACGCCCGACTGGACTTTTGGAATCAACGCAAACTTTGAATACAGGCGCTTTGACCTGGGCATGCTGATCGTGGGCAGTTTTGGTAACGACGTGTTCAACGGCATGATCAGGCCCGACCTGCGGTATACCAACCGTACCACGGATATTCTTGACCGATGGACCGGTGAAGGAACCTCCAACTCCATCCCCAGGTATACCTGGATTGACGGCAACAACAACTACCGGGTTTCGGATCTGTACATTGAAGACGCCTCTTTCGTGCGGATCAGAAACGTTCAGGTAGGGTATTCATTTAACCCTGAACTGTTACACAGGATAAGGGCCCATTCCTGGCGGATTTACCTGGCCGTGGAAAACCTGCACACCTTTACGGGTTACACGGGAGCAGATCCTGAGATCGGCGCCCTGACCCCATTTGACAGTGGCATCGACAGGGGCGTTTATCCGCAGGCAAGAACCTTCCGTTTGGGTACAAATATCTCATTCTAAAATTTGATGATTATGAAATATTTAAAAATAAAATCAATCGCAGCACTGCTCCTGGTTTTCGTTTTCGCTGCTTGCAGTGAAGATTTTCTGGACCTGGAGCCCCTGGACCAGGAGGTGACCAGCAATTTTTACCAGACTGAAGAACAGGCGTTCCAGGCATTGGTGGCCATTTATGATGCGCTTACTTACCAGTCGAGCGTGCAGGCCGGATGGGCTCCGTTTGTCACGGTAGCCGATGCCTTATCCGACGACGCCTTTGCTGGCGGGTCAGATGCCAACGATGGCATGGAGTTTAACCAGCTTAACAACCACGACATTCCCACTTCAAACCAATTGGCTCACTCGCTGTGGATCATGAATTACATCGGTGTTTACCGGGCCAACCTCTTCCTGGAAAGAATCGTGGAAATGGACGAAGTCAGTGAAGAATTCAAATCGCGCACCATGGCTGAGGCCAAGTTCATGCGGGCATATTTTTACCTGGAACTGGTTCGCTTTTTTGAGAATATTCCACTGCTGACCAAACCCATCAGTGGCCCATCCGAATATCCCCAGGAGCAAAACAGTCCTGAAGAAGTATACAACCAAATCGCCCTTGACCTGGTGGAAGCCATCAGCGACCTGCCGGAGTCCGTTCCCGCAGATGAAACGGGGAGAGTCACCAAATGGGCTGCCCAGGGATTGCTGGCAAGGACCTACCTCTTTTACAATGGGGTTTATGGCGGACAACTGGCTGCAGGAGACATTACAGTAGATCAGAATTATGTAATGCAGGAGTTGGAAGACATGATTGCCAACAGCGGCCTCGATCTTCTGCCAGATTATGGAGACAATTTCAGCCTGGTGGGTGAGTTTGGTATGGAGTCGGTGTTTGAGATTTCTCATGGGGATACACCGGAATGGTGGGATTGGAATTACCCCCAGGGTGGAAATGGCAATCTCGCATCACAAATGCAGGGCCCACGGGTAAGCGGATCCAGCAACTGGGACCGGGGTTGGTCATTTGCGCCGGTGAGCCACAAGCTCGCCATGGACCTGGAAGACGATCCCAGGTTTGCACATACCATCCTGCTGGAAGAAGACCTGGACGGCTCATTGGACAAAGGGTTTCAGCATACAGGCTATTTTTCCAACAAATACACCTCCGATGCCGAGCATTGGGGCTCAGGCGGACAGTTTGAGCTGAACAGGACCACTAACTTCAGGGTCATTCGCTTTTCTGATGTCTTACTCATGGCAGCAGAGCTCGGGAGCCCAAATGCCCAGGAGTATCTTGACAGGGTAAGGGAAAGGGTTGGTCTCGACCCGGTTCCGGCTACACCTGAGAACATCATGAATGAGCGAAGGTTGGAATTGTCGCTGGAAGGCATTCGCTATTTCGATGTCTTGCGTCAAGGCATAGATTATGCCAACCAGGAATTCACCCATTCAGGGATCAGGGGCCCCAATTACGAAGGTGATCAGCAATTGTTTGATGTCACTTTCAACCCTGCCACCAATGGATTCCTGCCAATTCCGCAAACTGAGATCGACCTCTCGGCAGGCATGTTCAATCAAAACCCGGGTTATTAAGGACCATCATCTTGCTGATGATGCTGTTTCACGGTATCCATCTGGGATACCCAAGGGAATTATTTCTTGATTTTAAACTTTTTGATCTTACAACCCGAAAATGACACGACAAACTTATACTATACTGATCTCCCTGATTGTGGCGCTGGGCGGGTTCCTGATGGGCTTTGACAGTGCGGTGATATCCGGAGCCACCCCATTTTACAGGGAGACTTTCGGTCTCGATTCCGGGTCCTTGCTGATCGGCTTTTCCGTAAGCTCGCTCATCCTGGGTGCCATCATCGGGAACATCAGTGCCGGGAAGTTGGCTGACCGTTACGGCCGCCGCCAGATCCTGATGTTGACAGCCGTATTGTTTGCCAGCAGCGCAATCCTGTCGGCAATGTCTCCAAACATTCAGGTATTCCTTGTGGCACGCATTGTCGGCGGACTGGGGGTTGGCATGGCCATTTTGATTGCCCCGATGTACATTGCCGAGGTTTCTCCGCGGAAGCTGCGCGGCAGGCTGGTGACCTTTAACCAGTTGAACATTGTGCTCGGGATCTCCATTGCCTATTTTTCCAACTACTATTTTCAGCAGGCCATCGCCGATCCCGATCTGAAATGGCGGATCATGCTTGGTGTGGAGGCAGTTCCCGCAGTGATCTACCTGGCGTTGCTCTTTGTGGTTCCCCGAAGTCCCCGCTGGCTCATGCAAAAAGGGAAAGAAGAGGAAGCACTGAACGTGTTGGAACGCGTCAACGGAAAAGAAGGTGCTTTGGTTATCTACAAGGAAATCCAGGATAGCCTCAAAGAGGAAATCAACAAAAAGAAGGCCCGTTTTTCAGAGGTGTTTTCCTCACGGATGAAAACCGTATTGATCATCGGCTTTGGGATTGCCTTTTTCCAGCAGATCACCGGCATCAACGCCATTTTTTATTATGCACCGATGATTTTTGAAATGGCCGGGGGTGCCCAGGATGCCGCCTTCATGCAGGCAGCCATCCTGGGTGTGACCAATGTGGTCATGACCGTGGTGGCCCTCTTTCTCATCGACAAGCTCGGACGAAAACCCCTGCTATACATTGGCTCAGCCGGCATTTGCATTTCCATGCTGATTGTCAGCTTCTCTTTCTTCAATGCGGCATACAACATTGATGAAAGCACAATGCAAAACCTGATGGAGGAGGTGAACGCCTTGGATGCCGACCCCCACCATGTCGCCAACATTCAACAACTGCACGAACTCGAAAGTGAGGTTTTCGCCAATGAAACAGCCTTTTTCAG
>PUPG01000103.1 GCA_003553005.1 Bacteroidales bacterium | reverse complement strand
TTGACCTTTTCGACATTAAAAAAATGACAAAAAAACAAGACAATCCCCACTATACGCCCCGGCCCTATGTGCGGCTAAACAACCCGGACTGGAGTCGCCATGCGGTTATTTACCAATTGAACACCAGGCAGTTTAGCCCTGAAGGTACGTTTGCCGCTGCCCAAAAACATTTGTCAGGCATCAAAAACCTGGGTGCGGATATCCTCTGGCTGATGCCCATCCACCCGATTGGCCTAAAAAACCGCAAAGGCCGCCTGGGAAGCCCGTATGCCGTGCAGGATTATTACAGCATCCATCCCGACCTGGGTGGCGCCGCTGACCTGAAACAATTCATCAGGGAGGCACACCAGCTTGGGTTAAAAGTGATCATCGACTGGGTTGCCAATCATACGGCCTGGGATCACGTGCTGGTCAGCCAGCATCCTGAATGGTATGCGCGCGACTGGAAGGGAGATTTTAAGCCTTGTCAGTGGTTGGACTGGGACGATATCATCGAGCTCGATTACCGCCATACAGGCTTGCGTCAATATATGGCGGAGGCGATGAAGTTTTGGATCCGGGAATTTGATGTAGATGGGTTCCGTGCTGACATAGCCGGTTTTGTGCCCCTTGATTTCTGGGAACAGGTCAGGGAAGAGATGGAGCAGATCAAACCGGTGTTCATGCTGGCCGAATGGGAGTCACGCGACCTGCACGCCCGTGCTTTTGACGCCAGCTATGCCTGGAGCTGGTGGGATGCGGTGCATGCTGTCGCCAACGGCCAGACAAAAGACCTGACTCCGCTTTATATCTATTACTCCTTCAAAGAACGGTCCTATCCCAAGGAAAGCATGCGAATGACATTTGTGACCAATCACGACAAAAATGCCTGGGAAGGCACCTCCAGGGAGCTTTTTGGGGATGCCCTGGAGGCAGTGCTCACCCTTGGCTTCATTGGTGATGGCATCCCCCTGGTCTACAATGGACAGGAAGCAGGAGACCCCCACCAGCTGGCTTTCTTTGAGAAAGATTTAATCCGGTGGACCCCTCACCCCCATGGTGCGATGCTGAAGAAACTGATCGCCTGCAAAAAGGACAATCCGGCGCTTTGGAATGGCAGATGGGGCGGACCAATGATCCAGGTGAGCAATACACGGGAAGAACAGGTGCTGAGTTTTTTGCGGAAAAAAGAGGAGAACAGGGTCTTTGCGGCCATCAACTTTTCAGGAGAACCGCAGGAAGTGCATTTTCACACCCGGGTGCATCACGGTCATTACAGTGACATGGACTCTGGCGACATCCTGCACTTTGCAGATGAAACAAGCATCCGGATGGCACCATGGCAAGCCAGGGTATTTACCGCACAGGGGTAAGCAAAAACCACAAAAAAACCGCGCTGATCCATTGGGAGCAGCGCGGGTATCGATTGCATCTTGTGCTAAGCTTATTCCAAAAGCTCCACGAAGAGTGCCGTCAGGTTTACATCCTCTTCGGGCATCTCAAAAGTATATTCTACGTCTGAGCTCACCACAAAACCCTGGATGTTATCAGTCCATTGCAGGAAATCGTAACCATCATTTGCGGTAGCTTCCAGCACAACCTCTTCTCCGGGATAGTACTCTCCCGCACCTTCCACCTCTCCGCCTTCATCGGGCTGCACCATCACGACCACTTCAAAGGTTTCCGCCTCCATGTGCTCATCCGGCTGCTCTCCGGGATATGTGGCAGCCATGGAAATGCCACCGGCTACAAATAAGCCCATGATGAATAATGCCATGCTTTGCTTGTACTTCTGCTTTGCTTGTTTCAATAACATAATGCGTGTTTTTGGTTCATAAATCGGAACGATTATTTTGCTAAGTAATGAAAAAAAATGGCTCGACGCAATGGCAAACCTTCGCATTTGGCAGGATTTAACAACATTAAAGGTTTTTTGGGCGATCATTAACATATTTTGGCAGCATTGATTGGTCTCATATATATACATAACTTATAAGCCTATATGCTGTTTTGACCATCCAATCGCAGCGACAAATAAAATACCTAACTTTGTCATTCAAAACAAAATACCTGACTGGCATGTTATAGTATGGACATGTGCAATGTTTTGTGTTGCATCTTTAAACGGAGGAAATAACAGAAAACGGAGAAAATAACAGATGACCCACAAGAAGCCTTATAAACACATATTTTATTTCATAGTGGCGATGGTGCTGCCGGCACTTTTCCTGTTGCATGCATGCAGCGACGATGACAATGTCTTCATCATGCCTGGTGAAGGCGAACATTATACGGTTCACTTTATCGATGTCGGACAGGGTGACGCCATTTTCGTGGAGACACCTGAAAAAGTGATGCTGGTTGACGGTGGATGGGGCGATGGTACCGTGGTTGAATACCTCGAGGGCCTGGAAATCGAATACATCGACATCGTGATTGGTACACACCCCCACGCTGACCATATCCAGGGGCTGGTTGACGTATTTTATGAATTTGAGGTAGGTGAGGTCATCGATCCAGGCGTAACCCATACCAGCCAAACCTTTCAGGATTACCTGGCCGTGATCGACTTATATGACATTCCCTTTACCGCAGGAAGAAAAGGCATGGAATGGGAACTTTCCGAGCACGCACACATGAAGCTGGTACATCCTGTGAACCCCTCGGAATATCATCTCAACAATGCTTCTATCGTGGCCCACGTCACCCTTGGGGAGGTCACCTTGCTGCTCACCGGTGATGCGGAGGAAAATGCCGAAAACCAGATGCTCAATGAACCCGAATTGCTTGCCAGCGACATCCTCAAGGTGGGACATCACGGGAGCAATACCAGCTCACAGATGGCTTTCCTGGAAGCAGTTGATCCGGCTGTAAGCGTGATACAGTGCGGCAAAGACAATCAATATGGCCATCCGCACGAACCTGTATTGGAGCGTCTGAATGCCATTGGTACAGAGATTTACCGGACCGACTTGCACGGAAACATCGTGGTGACCATTGAAGATGGCGTGGAATACGAAGTTCATACCGATCAATAGGAATTTCCCCCTAACTCCCCTTAATATTATTTTATTTCGTATATTGTAATGCCATTTTTTGGCATTTCTTGAGTCGTTGTGTCCGGCAGGCATTCCGACTGTTCGATTTTTTAACGTATTGACAAAGTGACCGCAATGAAAGCAGTAGTAGACCAAATCGTGGATGATCTAGCCGTGGTATTGATTGAAGAACAGGGGGTTACCTTGCACGTCCCTATGAAAAAAATGCCGGAGGGCACGCAGGAGGGCAGCTGGCTGCAGATTGACTTCAGGCTGGATGAGGCGCAGACCAGCAGCATGTACCAGCAAAACAAGACCCTGCTGCAAAAGCTGATCAACCGTGGGAAAAAGCGTGGTGGACGGTGACCTGACACAGTACACCTTCGCTAATTACTCCCGAAAATCGCCTCGTGAGGCTTTAAAAAAATAGTTGCTACACGGCCCGGCAGTCACCAACCTGGCCGGCCGCAGATTTATCCGGCATGTCCATTGGGCAAAATCGCCTAAGTGGTGCCAGGTGCCTTTTCAGCTTAAGAAGGCGTTTCCTTTGCTTGTTTCCGGAAAGCATGGATCATGAAGCCAATGCCGGCGATTATTGCCGGAATGCTTAGGATTTGTCCCATGTTCAGCAGCATATCTTCTTCAAATGGCGACTGCGGTTCCTTGATGAATTCAACCAGAAATCGAGCCGTGAACATAAATAGGGCAAAAAATCCCGTCAGAAAGCCTTCAGGCAGCTTGGTGCGCTTTTTGATCCAAAACCAGCCCAGGGTAAGAAACAGCACCAGGTAGGCCAGTCCTTCATAGATTTGTGTGGGATGTTTGGGCACGGTTTCCCCCCGCGCCTCAAAAATGAATCCCCATGGCAGGCTTGTTTCCACGCCGTAAATCTCGGAATTCATCAGGTTTCCCATTCGGATGAAGAAGGCAGCCAGCGAAACCGGGATCACCAGTCGGTCGAGCAGCCAGGTAAAACTTTTGGTGCTCACCCGCTTCTGATAGAGATACAAGGCGATGAGAATCCCGATGGCCCCTCCGTGACTTGCCAATCCGCCTTGCCATATATACAACACTTCGATCAGGTTCTGGCTGTAATAGTCGAAATCATAAAAAAAGCAGTGTCCCAGCCTGGCGCCCGCGATGCTTCCCACAAACATATAGATCAGGATGCTGTCGGCGTGCTTTTGCGGCAAGCCTTCCTTGCTGAAGATGCGCGCGATGATTTCATACCCCAGGTAGAACGACAAGGCCCAAAACAGGCCGTACCATCTGACGCTGAGGCTTCCCAACCGGAATATTTCGGGACTGGCATCCCAACTGATTTGTAGTATTTCCATGAAATTCAACGAATATATTATTTACCAATGTCAATCACTTCTACATCAAAAATCAGGGTTTCCCCTGGTGGTATCGGGCCACTGCCGCGGTCACCATAGCCAAGGTGAGGAGGAATGATCAACCTGGCTTTTGCGTCTTTGGAAAGCAAGGCAAAAGCCTCATCCCAGCCACGCATCACCTGGTCGCTACCCAGCACAAAGCGCAGCGGTTCCGATCGTTGCACCGAGGAGTCAAAGATCCTTCCATCAGAAAGATAGCCGGTATAATGCACTGTGATGATGCTACCCGCGGGAGGCAGCTCTTCCGCTCCCTCTTCCACAAGAATATATTGGAGGCCCGATTCCGTTTTTAATGTATCCTTTCCAGCTACGGGAAACGGTTCCGGTTCAGAAACTTCCTCAGCGTCAATCAGCTCGATATCAAACACCAGGTCTGATTCAGGAGGAATGGGATCCCGGCCTTCCCGGCCATACGCCATCTCGTGCGGTACCCAGAGTCTGATGCGATCTCCCGTGCGCAATCCGGGCAAGGCTTCATCCCACCCCGGAATGACCATGTTTCGGCCCAGGATGAAAGAAATGGGTTCCTCCCGGTTGTGGGAGCTGTCAAATTCCTGTTTGGGGTCGGTATCCAGATAGCCCGTATAATGCATGGTTATCAGCATCTCCTCCTGGATAACCTGTCCTCCAACGGTTTCCAATACGGAAACCAGCACACCGGAAGCCGTTTCTTCCTGGTGCACTACCTCTTCCGGCTCGGGCTTTTTCGGCTCAGCATCGGGAATAGCCGGTTCATCCGGCTCGGCTTGCCTCACGTGCAGCAGTTCCAGCTCAAAGCTGATTGTTTCGTTACCCGGTACAGGTCCATAGCCCTCTTCACCATAGGCGAGGTCAGGGGGTATGACCACGGTAGCCTTTGCCCCTTCACGCAGCAGTTTTACGGCCTCTTCCAGACCGGGAATGACCTCATCCTCCCCCAATGTGATGTGCACAGGCTCATCATCCTCATGGGAGGAATCGAATACGGTGCCATCGGCCAGCTTTCCCGTGTAATGGAGGGTCACCACGTCACCTGGCCCGGGATTTGGTCCTTCACCCGCGGTGATCATCGTGTAGGCAAGGCCGCTTGAGGTCGTACGCTGTTCGGGTTCAGGTTCTTCCACGCGGAGGATATGGCATCCCTGCAATGACACTGCAATCATCATAAGGAGCAGTGTCAGTATCCGGATTTGCCTGCCAGCTTGTTTTAAGCCGCAGATACAAGACTCGGTCATGTGGAGAAGCTTTAGTTCACGATATCTACCAGTTCGACGTCAAAGACCAGGGTGCTGAAAGGCGGGATGGCCTGTCCTGCGCCCTGATCGCCATAAGCAAGGTGTGATGGAATGACGAGGCGTGCGCTGCCACCCACGTTCATCATGCTGATCCCTTCGTCCCAGCCAGGAATCACCTGGCCCTGTCCGAGCATAAACTCTATGGGTTCACCGCGCTCGTAGGAAGAGTCGAATACCGTTCCATCCAGCAGGCGTCCTTCATAATGCACGGAAACCATGTCGCCGGCTTCCGGTTGCGGGCCATCACCAGCCTCTTCTTCCACATAATACAAGCCGCTTTCGGTGGGTTGAACCGTAATGCCTTCTTCATCCAGGTATTCCATCATCAGTCCTTCTTCCTGTTCGGCACGCTCCATGTCGGCTTCCATCATTTCTTCCATCAGGCGCTGCTGTTCTTCAGCAAATGCGTCTTCATCCATGGACTTATCCAGCTGGATATCAAAGATCAGCTGATCACCCGGCTCAAGAAATGGCGGCAACTCAGGCGCACCGGCCGTTTCCAGGAAAAAGCGTTCGCCGTCAATCAGGAAGCTGGCGCTGTCACCCACGGCCATCATCGAAAGGGCTTCATAGATGTCGCCAGGATACTCCGGATCCACAAGCGGCAGGAACATAGGCATTCCGGTCTCCCGGCTGTCAAACAACACTTCATCATCCAGGCGATACACCATGGTCATGCTCAGGATATCTTCTTTTTCGGGCATCTCGCCTCCACGCTGTTCATGGAACACATACCTGAGGCCACTTTCTGCCTCTTCAAAGTCCATTTCAGTCACGTCGGGCATGGCTTCGTGCTGGACGTCATCACGTGCCTCGTCTTGTTCAGTTGCTGGTCCGCAAGCCATTACGGCGATCATCGTGGTGAAAATCAAAATCAAATTCAAGGTTCTCATAATTTCTCCTTTTGGTGCTAATTAAAATATATTGATTAGTTCAACTTGATAGACAATGGTGGTCCGGCCAGGAATTCGGTCCCCATCCCCCGGAATGCCATGTGCAAGGTGAAAGGGCAGGATAAATGTGGCTTTTGCCCCTTGGCGCAGCAGCCTGACCCCCTCATCGATGCCACTGACTGCTCCGCCCCTTCCTACCCTGAACTGCAAAGGGCCATCCTCATTGGATGAATACACCGGGTCTCCGTTAAGCAGGTAGACATCATAGGCCAGCGTTACATTGCTTTCGTGGGATGCCATCGGGCCTGTTCCCTGTTCTTGTATTTTATAGCGTAAACCGGAACCGCTTTCTTCCATCTGCCAGCCAAAACGGACCAAAAAATCATCGATCATCTGCTCCTCGCGGGCCAGCAATTGCTTGTTGGTCATTTCCAGCATTTGCTGCATTTGGTGGGTATCCGGCCGGGTTTGCGTTTCATCCTGGGCTGTATGACAGGCAGTAAACAGCAGCACCAATGCGACCAAAACGGTCCAGGACAATATCTGTGTTCTGCTCATCTTTTTGAATCCTTCTCCTGGTTAATCAACGCAATAAAATTCTGTTCGGTATCTGTCAGGCTTTGAAAGCTTTTACCGCCTGCCGCATTTTTATGTCCGCCCCCGGAATAATGCTGTCTTGCCAACTTATTCACATCCACATCGCCTGCCGAGCGAAATGAAGCCTTTACGTGGTCATCCTGTTCAGTAAACAAGGCCGCAAGTTGAATGTTTTGGATAGCCAGGGCATAATTCACCACACCTTCTGTATCCCCTTCCTGGTAATTGAATCGTTGCAATTCTTCGCGGGAGAGGCTGATGTAGGCTGTACGGGCCTTTGCAAGCACCTTCAGTTTATCATGCAGGCAATACCCCAGCAATCGCATGCGATCCACGGTGTAGGTACTATATATCAACCGGTGCAGGTGTGCGCCATCCACGCCTTTTTCAATAAGCCGGGCCACGATCTGGTAGGTGCGTGGGTTGTTGCACCCATAGCTGAAGGAACCCGTGTCGGTGATGATTCCGGCGTACAAACACTGTGCGGCCTCCAGGCTCAGGCGGTCTGCATCGCCCATTGCTGCAATAAATTCATAGATGAGTTCTGCCGTGCTGCTGGCACCCACTTGCGAAATCACCAGGTCAAACCCGTTTTCCGGTTCGGGGTGATGGTCGATCATGATCTTTTTGGCACCACTTTCCCTGAGAGGCTGTTCCAGTTGTCCGCTGCGCGAAAACCCATTAAAATCAAGACAAAACAACAGGGAAGCCTTGCGCACCAAATCAAAGGCCAGCTCCTTTTGCTCTCCGGCAATGATCACGTGGTCGTTACCAGGCATCCAGTGAAGAAAAGATGCATAGCTATCCGGTGCGATCACAGACACGTTCGAATAACCAG
>PUPG01000176.1 GCA_003553005.1 Bacteroidales bacterium | reverse complement strand
CCTGCTGCCCAGTCCGTTGGATTTCGATCCCGAACGCACGTATACGAAGGGGAGCCCAAGCCTTTCGGCCACCAGCACCCCCTGTGCGATGGCTCCGGTAGCCACGCCGGCGATGACTTCCGCATCGGGATAGTGTTTTTGAACGAGGGTCGCCATTTTCTTCGCGACATCCCGGCGAATATCAGGAAACGACAAAATGCGCCTGTTATCGCAATAAATGGGCGCACGCAATCCGGAAGCCCAGGTAAAAGGGTTTTCTGTATTCAGTTTTATTGCGTTAATTTGCAGTAAAAATCTGGCGACCTCGCGGGCCATGGTGTTGCTTTTCAACATGGGTTGCAGGGTTTCTGGTATAAACGAAGCACAAAGCTACGAAAAAAACAGGCGACATCACGTCTTCACAAAAACCTTACAGGCTTTATGGAAAACAGCCCTGCTGTATTCTTTGACCAACAAAAAATTCTTTTTACCAACCGGCTCCCGGAAGAACAGGCAGCCAATTACCGCATTACGCATGGGCGGGTCGATTGGGAAAGCTTCATGGACTTCATTCGCTCAGGCACAAAGGCGATGGCTTGCATAAGCGATGACCCTGCAGCCCTTTTTAGTGAATTTTCGGCGATGTTCAGGCAGATAGAGGCCGCAGGTGGACTGGTGGCGGATCCCACCGACCATTGGCTGTTTATTTACCGGCGCGACCGTTGGGATTTACCCAAGGGCATGGTGGACCCGGGTGAAAGTCCGGAAGAGGCAGCATTGCGGGAAGTCAAAGAAGAATGTGGCATTGGCGAATTGCGCATCATCGACCAGCTAGCCCCCACCTACCATGTATATCCGCTGGAAGGTGAACGCGAGTGGGCTTTTAAAAAAACCCATTGGTATTTTCTTCGTACCCGGGTTTGTTGCCAGGCCGAACCCCAAACAAGCGAAGGCATCACCAGGGCCGAATGGAAAGACCCAGAACTCCTGGAAGACGTGTTCAGCAATACCTACGGCAACATCAAAGAGATGCTCCTGAGCTGCAGGGAGCTGCGCAGGGCTTAAACTCACCGGCCGATGATGCGCCGGAGCCTGTCGCTGATACCTGATGACGGCGCTGCAAAGGGATATTCATACACATGACCCTGCGGGTCAATCAGCATGTATTGTGGAATGGACCGGATGCCATACCTGTCGAGCATCCTGTAGTCGCCGCCATAATGGAAAAGCCGGTATGGCAGTCCGCCACCTGCATCAGCAGCAGATGTAAGCGGAACATCAGGATCCGCATCCACCATGATTCCCACCACAGAAAGGTCGCCACGAAATTCTTCTGCAATATCAGCCATGGGTGACACTTCCGACATCGACACCGGACACCAGGATGCCCAGAAAAAGAGATAAACGTATTGCCCCTGCATTTCATCCAGGTCAAAAATCACCTCATCCCCTTCTTCCAGGACCAGCGATGGAGCAGGAAATCCTGGCTTCAGGCGCTTTTGCTGATGCAAGAGGTTTTCAGCCATCCGGCGATGTTCAGGAAACCTCCCATGCGTAGCTGCCTCTTGTAGCACAAGAAATACCTGGTCCTGATCATATTCGGAAATGCCAAACATTTCCTTAAGCGAGGTAAGCATCACCAGCTCACGCAGGCGGTCATTCATCAGCAAGGTATCTTTGCCAAGGGTATCCATCAGGGCGTGATAACTGGCCTCCCTGTTCACAGCTGCGTGCAGGTCGCGGCGCATGATTGAACGGCTGCCCGTAAAGACATAATTGCGGAACAAGGCATCGAATACATCCATGTACATCGGGTTCAGGTACAATATGGGCTGATCCAGGATATAGTCCCCGACAAGGCTCTGAAAGGACCGGGTATTCAACGTGGATTCCAGGTATGCGATATAATAGCGTTTGTATGCTTGGACAAACGGGTCATCCGTATCGGCAAGCAATGTGTCTGCCAGGATGCTGAACTGCCTCAGGGATTCCCTGTGGTTGGCCCTTGGCCGGTGCATGACGTGTGTTTCCAGGTATTCCGCCACCATATTCTCCAGCTGGCTGACCTGGTCATGCAAATGCTCTCCTTCGCCAGGAGACATCACATGCATTTGAAACCCCTGTTGCATGGGGTGCAGGCTGCGAAAGTCATCCTCCTGGTCGTTGGCTGCAGCCATCTCAAAATGAATCTGGTAATGCTGACCCGGCTCCAGGTAGATGAAACGCCTGCCATGGCGATAGCGGAAAAACATCAGCTGGGGTTCATCCAGTGCCGGTGTCATCAGGAAGCGACCGTCTGCATCCACAGTTTGCGCATCTACTTCAGCCGTTTTTTGGCTCAGGAGGTCGTCATAGGTCATCAACCTGACCTCTTCGCCGATGGCTCCGGGAAATTTGCCTTCTATCCGGGTGTTGGCGCCTGCAGTGACCAGAAAGACGCCGGCCAGCAGGGTAAGGATCATTCGTTTATGCATAATGAAAAGTTCAGTCAAAGGAAATTGTTCGCAAAAATCACCTGGGTGCTGCGTTAATCATCCAGGTTGATCGCATCCGGAATGAACTGGCTGGCATCTCCGCCATTTTTTATGATATCCCGGACAATGTATGAGTTCAGTGCAGTATGTTCAGGGGTAGTCAGCAAAAATACGGTTTCGATGTCGGGCAGCATCTTCTTGTTCATTTGCCCGATGCTTCGCTCAAACTCGAAGTCAGCAGCAGTGCGGAGACCTCTAAGGATAAACTTTACTCCCAGTTTCTGGCATAGGTCTACGGTAAGGCCTTCGTAAGAGATCACCCTGATCTTCGGTTCATCTCGGAAGACATTTTCAATCCAGGCTTTCCTTTTCTCCAGCGCAAAGAAGCCGGATTTCTGTTCATTGACACCGATGGCGATGATGATCTCATCAAAAAGCGGCAGCGCCCTGCGCACAATGGACTCGTGGCCTTTGGTGATCGGGTCGAAGGAACCTGGGAACAGCGCAGTCTTTTTTGTCATGGTTATGAGATGTTTATGGCAGTCTATTGCATCCAGTTTACCGGATAAAAGTAGAAAAAAACTTTTAGTCCCCATCATTGGGTTCGAAAAAACTGAAGTGCACCTTCGAGTATTTTCTTGTTTCGAGAAGGTGTGGATGGGCAGAAAAGGAAACCCCTGGCCCATGCTCCAAAATCAGCACTCCTTCCTTGGCGAGCACCTGGCTGTCGAGCACCTTGCCGGGCAGTTCTTCGATGCCGGTCATCTGATAGGGCGGGTCAGCAAAAATCAGGTCAAAGCCTCCGGGACTATTCCTCAGATAACGCATCGCATCCATTTTCAAACACGTCAGTTGTTCGAAACCCAATTCGGACTTGACTTTGTTGATGAAACGGCAGCATTTGCTGTTTATTTCCACCGACACCACTTCCGTGGCACCCCGGGAGGCAAACTCATAGGAGATGGCACCTGTTCCGGCAAAGAGGTCAAGCACCCGTATCCCTTCAAAGTCCACGCGTTGATTCAGGATGTTGAAAAGGGCTTCTTTGGCCTTATCGGTGGTGGGGCGCACCGGCAGGCCCGGGGGTGGATGGACGATCCTCCTGTGATGCTTGCCACCTATGATTCGCATGCGTTCAGGTTAAAAAGGTTATAGTAGTAATGGCATGGGATGTCGTCGAAGGCCTCACCATACTGGAACATGTCATTTCTATCCGGGATCTGCAAATCCTTGAAGAAGGAGGCAAGCACGGCATAACCAGGACTATCCATGGCCAGTTCACCGATGACGCAGGCCTTGAGGTCGCCGGCCCTGAGCTGGTATTGTTCCAGCACATAAAACACGTAATACAAAAGGTCATCGATGCATGTGGTGGGGAAAGACCGGTAAAAAATGAATTGATCCTGTTCAAAAAGGAGGATTTCAGTAAATGCATTCCGGACATGGAGCAGCACATCTACCGGCCATCTCTCCAGCCGTCTGGTTGCCAGGACATTTTTAATCAGTGCCAGGGAAGCACTTTTGACGCTGCAGTGAGGAAACAAGGTTTCCAGGCTTTGCAGAAAAGGTTGCGAAAGCGCATAAACGCCTTGCGCATTGATCACCTGCAGGGGGTCGTTTCTCAGCAATTGATGATCAGCCTTGCTCGCATAGGTGGCGAATAGTTCTTCCATATTCCCTGGCTTACAGACGCTGTCGGGCACCAAAACGACCGACGGTGTATGGACGGCGGCCTGAACTTTTCGAAAGGGATGACTCAGCAATGCGTTATCGGTGTGCGCAGCCCGGAGCGCAAGGCAATAGTCTTCTACCCCGGGCGATCCTTCAGCCTGGTAGGCCTCCAGGGCAACATACCTGAAGGCGTTTTCATCCATGACAGAAAAAACAAATCCATCGGGTAAAAACTCGATGGATAATGTGTTGGTGTCATTCATGACCCGGTCTGTATCCGGGTCATGAATACGCCATGTATTCCGGAAGATATTTGCCATAGCAGCTGATTTTACTCCCAGTTGCCATCCAGCACGGCTTCCCGCATGGAGCCTACGCGCAGACCCTCTTCGCGGGTATAATACACCCGCCAGTTATCCAGGTCTCCCATGTAGACGATGGGTTTTACGGAAGCTTCGAATACTGGCAGCTCCACAAGACCTCTTTCAATCTTTCCAGCCTCCAGCTCAAAGCGCTCTCCGCCTCCATATGGCACATAGGGCAAAGAGTCAATGGGTTTATCCATATGGCGGAGCAGGCTGTCCCTGACTGCAATCCAAATGGTGTCGCGTTCAACGATGCCCAGCCTCACGGCCTCAGACTCTGTCAGCGTATCGGGCACGGAACCGATTGCACGAACCAATGCCAGGGAGTCTGTATTATAAAACCTGACAAGCGAGTCAAGGTCCCCGGTGAACCGCTGGTGCCTGGAGCGATGCGATCGCTGGACTTCACGAATATCCCTTAGGTTTTGAATGATCTCAGCCTCACGCTGTTCAACGATTTGACGGAATCGTACCGGCTCCATCACACTATCATACACAAAGTACGCCAATGCAAGAATGACGATGGTTAATGCAATCTGAATTCCTGTTTTCATCTGTTAATAATTTTTAGTTTCGGTCAGATGAACCGTGTCATGCTAGAGTCATCTGTGTAAATGGTCAATCCCGCTGGCATGGCTAGGTTCATCCGACAATATTTGAGTGAGTGCCTCTGTACTTTTGATGTGGGTGCAAATATTCAAAAAAAAATCCAATTTACCCAAAAAAGTTATGCAATTTAATCATTATTATCACATGCCCGGATACCGTTGATCAAAACATCTAAAACTGCCCGTCGAGATGGTGTCTGCGGCGGGTTAGCTTAAGGTCTTGCAGCACACTGGATTTCACCCTGATGGTAAAATTGTAGCTCTGCCTGAATCCCATCGGAATCCAGTTGAAGGTCATTTCCCAGCAATGGAGGTCGCGATACACATCGATCGAAGTATAGGTCAGCTTGTGGTTATCAAAATCGTATCCGCTTCTGAAACCAATGCGCCAATTGGGCGTAAGATGCACGTCGCCACGAACGGACAGGCTCTGGATATAGTTTCTCTCCATGCGGTCCTGGGCGTGCCGGTAAGTCGACCGGTAGTCGAAGGAGTAGCTGAAAGTGAGGTTCCAGGGTACGCTATAGTCGACCCCATTGGCCGGCATCATTTCCGGTGAGTCATCCATGGGCATCCCATTACCGTGATCCCGGTGGCCCATCCCGCCGTCATTCTGCCCCGGGGGCGTATCACCCGCAGGGGTAAAATCATTATCTCCATTGTCGCCATTGCGCCTTTGTCCGGAACGTAGTGTATAGTTAAGGTTTAGCCCCCAGTTGGTGTTGTTGAGTTGCAACAAACGGTTGTTGGTATTCCAGAGAAATTTATCGATCAGCTGGCCGTCTTCGTCACGGGCATAAGGCGTCCATGAGCTGGAATAGGAAATGTCAAAATTGCCCCAGAGGCGCGTTCTTCCACTGAGTCTGAGGTCATTTACATTCAGCGAATCGCGGGCGACATCATAGCCTGTGGAAATCCGAAAGTTGTCGACAAGCACAATCTTTCGCTCTTCTGCATCGGGGTCTCTCCGGTTCCTGACCTTCATCTCCAGGTTGTTGCTGATGGAAAGGCTCAGGTTTCCTGATCTTCCCGCCTGTGGACCGCCAAATATGCCATCCTGGAATATGGCATATTGCACATCCTGGTCTCTTACCGGGTCATAGTAGGTGTCATAATAGCCCCAGAACGGATCGGCGAAATCGGGGCGAAAGGAAAAGCCCACATTGGGGGTCATCACATGCCGCAGGGCTGTGACGGGTCCGCGCTGAAACTGCATCATCCCATAGAGCCGCGTGCTCAAACCGGTGGAAAAACTAAAGTCGCGTATTGCGGCAAATTCAGAGATGGTGTCGCGCACCACTTCGCCCATCTGGTCATCAATAAACACATCATCTTCATCGTAACCGGCTTCCCAGGATTCCCGGATGGTACTGAAATACCAGCGTTCGTTGTAATTGATGTTGGAGCTGAGATTGAAATGATTGAGTACGCGTGTAGAATAGCTGATCGGAATCTCATGCCGCACCCCGCTCCTGAAGGCTGAAAGAGCGTCCTGGGTAAACAAGAGGCTGTCGGCAATGCTTATCTGGTTTCGCGCCGACATGCTATAGGTCATGTTGATGTCTTCAAACCAACGCATATCTGAAGGTGAGCTGTTGCTGCGAAAGGGGTAAAACCTGCTGACGTTGAAGTTGATGTCGGGCAGCGTCATATCAACCATCCGGTTGTTGATGTTCTGGCTGTGCCTGAGGTTGGCAGACAAGTTGTACCGGTTGGCCCAACTGCGCGAGTAAGACACATTGGAAGAAAAGGTATTGGAGAGGTAATCGTCGTCGGAAACGGGGTTGAATCGGCTGGTCTGGGCACTGACGATGTTGACGTTGGCGCGGAAGTTTCTCGTGGGATGCGCTTGTGGCGCCTGGCTGTGGCTCCATTGAATGCGAAAGTCCCTGCTCCGCTCATAACCAGGCAGGTTTCGTTCTCCAAGCACGTTGACGGCATAGCCCAGGTTCACATTGCCACTGTAGCGGTACCTGACCGCATAATCTGAGCCCAGGCGAAGCGCCCAGCTTCCGCGGGAAAAGATGTCGCCCCTGATGGAAAGATCAATGTAGTCGTTGATTCCCCAGTAGAAGCCGCCATTTTCAAGGTAAAAACCACGGTTGCGGCTTTCTCCATAGCTGGGTATCAGGATGCCAGAGGCCTGGCCTCGCCTGTTTGGAAAGAAGCCAAAAGGCACGAAGAGTGGTGTCGGCACATCACGGATTACCAGGTAGGCCAGGCTGGATACGATTTTATCGTCGGGAATGATCTTGGCACGCCTGAACGCAACATGGAAGTGGGGTTCGGGATGGTCACAGGTGGTGTATTTTCCTTCGGCCACGTGAACTTCCCGCGTAGGCTGCAGTTTAACCACATCGCCGTGCACAAAGCCATCCGCTTCCTCGGTCACCACACCTATGGTACGTCCCCTGCGGGTTTCAAAGTTGTAGCGGAGCTCATCAGACTGAAAACTCTGTGCACCCTCCCGGAAGACGGGCTTGCCCTGCACAACACCGGCAGTGTCCGGCAATCCGCTGGCGAACAGCTCGTTTTTGCTGAAATCGATTTCGATGAAGTCCGCGCTCAGGTGCATGTCCTCGTAGCGCAAGTCTGCATTGCCGTAAATGAAGACTTTTTGATTGCGGATATCGTGAAAAATGGTGTCTTCCGCGGAGTATTCCACCTTGTCTTCAAGGATTACCGACGTGCCTTCCAGACGTTCTGGCTCCTCTTCGCCTGCTGCATCCGTTGCCAGGGTATCCTGCAGCAACTGCATCTCATCGCCGGGGACCGGTGGCAGGGTATCTGTCTCCAATCCCTCCTGTCCAAACACGGCAATGCACCATGTCTGAAAGACCATGAAAACAAGAAAAAACCTGATGGTGTTTTTTGTGCACAAAGTGATTTAATATTATTTTTGTAGAAATTGCGTTATACAAGCAAATCCACCAACAGCAAAACACTGGCAAAACTAACGAAAAATAGCTTATCTTAAGTGAAACGTCTGG
>PUPG01000058.1 GCA_003553005.1 Bacteroidales bacterium | reverse complement strand
GGTCGAAAAGTCTAAAGGTCTAAAAGTCGGGTTGTATGGTCAATCCTTATTCTTAGTCTTAACCTTAGCTTCAAACCGTAAACCCAGTCATAATCTTTTAAACCCTTAACATCATAGCACAGCACAAAAAAACCCGGCGAATTTTTCGCCGGGTTTTTTCATTCCGAAATATTTCGGGAGCAGGGTTTACGGATTCTGGTCGTCGGGACCGATCTGGTCATTGGCGTCCAGCTCTTCCTGTGGGATGAGCCAGTTCCACCAGCGGTGTCCGGCTTCGACGAACATTTCGCCTGCCATACCCGGGTCGTGACCCATATCGTTACGATCCAGGTCGAGTCCAAGGCGCTTCAGGTCAATCCAACGGAAGCCTTCGCCCCAGAGCTCAATGCGGCGCTGCAGCATCACCTCTTCGATGAGATCTGCACCACTGAGTCCGTTTGCATCGTAATCGGCATCACGAGTTTGCACCAGTTCATTCAAGGTAGATACAGCGTCAGCATCCATTCCCAGGCGTGCTTCGGCTTCTGCCTTGATGAGGAACATCTCCGCGAGACGCATGTAGATGTAGTCAGCTTCCCAGGCACCCACTTCCTGGGTGACAAGCTTGAGCTGCGTGTAAGGTGGAATGTCAGCTTCTGCATCAGAATAACCACCGTGATCTTCGTCGTTGCCATCAGTGGTGGTCAACATAAACAGGTTCCTTCTCACGTCATTTTCACCCATGGCTTCATAGAGCGGAGGCGTGATCATCTTCTGACCGCCAAGTGCTGCATAAGTCATGAATCGGGGGTCCATGTGGCTCATGAATGAAGCGTAGATGGTGGCATGCTCTTCGTTGATGATGGAGCCCCACATCCACTCAGAGGAAGCGCTTGCATCATTAAATCCGCTATGCGCATCGTATTCATAACCCACAATCTCACCATCTTCAATCACATATTCGAACTTATCCGGATAGTCGGCCTGCGTGAACAGGTTGCCAGCTCCGTGATATTCGATGGCCATTTCCGCATTGTGGTGTGCAGCTTCGTAGTCGCCCATGGCGAGTGCAACGCGTGCACGATAACCGTGGGTTACGGCCAGGTTGATGTGCGAGCGGTGCGGACGTGTGTTTACACCGTCAAAAAGGTTAACCGCTTCTTCCAGGTCATTGACGATCATGGTATAGGTGTCTTCCACAGAACTCCTGGGGAATCCTTCCTGGCCGGGTACGTCATAAAGTGGCAGACCGGGTGCGCCTGGATCATCAGTATAAGCAGGAGCAAACATCATAGCCAGGTGATAGTACATGGCTGCCCTGGCAGTATATGCCTGGGCTTTGATGCGGTCCAGCTGTGTCTGTGGTGCATCCACATCATCAATGTAAAGAATGATGATGTTGGCGTTGTTGATCACGGCATAAGGCATGCGCCAACGCTCGTGGGTCACACCGGCAACAGCGTTTCGGTGGGTAATCCAGCGGTGCTGGCTGTTGAACCAACCGTAACCCGCAGAAAAGACGCGCATGTCTTCACCCATCAGGTCCATTTCGAGGTTGTGTGCCATGTGGCCAAAGCCATCATGGTTACCATAGCCCCATCCCTCGCCGGGGTGGAACGCGTAGAGGTAACGGTACATACCGTTCAGCGCCAGGTTTGCTCCTTCGATCGACTCAAACATCAGGTCAGATGAGAACTGATCGGTCGGAGATGTTTCGAGAAAGTCTTGTTCGCAGCTGCCTAAAAAGAAGATCAGCACGAAAAGCGCAATGATTTTATTTATTTTCTTCATAATGCTCTCTTATTTTTTTGATTAAAACTGCAAGTTTAGACCGAAAGTAATCGTTCTGACCGGAATGTAGCCATGGTCTGTCTGGCCTGTAAAGCTATGCTGTGGGTCCATACCTGTGTTCTCATTCATAATGAAGAGGTTCTCAGCAGATACGAAAACACCCAGCTCGTTGATGCCATACTGGCCGGTGAACGACTGAGGTACCCTATAGTTCAGGGTCACGTTTTTCAGTGCGAGGAAGTCCATTGGCTGCAACAGTTCGTCAGAAGCCGAAAACAAGTTAACGTTATCATTTTCCATACGTGGCTGGTCTGTCACATCACCAGGCTGACGCCAGCGATCCAGACGGTCTTCGTGCAGGTGATAACCATAACGTCCTTCTCCCATCAACCAGGAGCGGTTCTGGTCATACATGGTTCCGCCAACACCGTAAGTAACCAGGACAGAAAGGTCAAAGTTACCAAAGGAAAAGTTGTTGGTCAGTCCACCCCAGAAATCAGGAATACCAGTACCTACATAATAGCGGTCGGCTTCGTTCATGTCTGTCGTGGTTTCCCTGTCACCTGTAGGTTCACCATCTTCATCAAGTACATCCATGTAGTAAAGGGTTTCGCCCCACTCATTAATACCGGCTACTTCGCGGAGGTAGTGGTCAAAGAGCGAACGGCCTTCAGCAATACGGCGTGTACCCCGGATGAAAGGATCACCGGGCAACTTGGTGACCTCATTTTCGAGAGCAGTGATGTTAAAGTCAATGTCCCAGCGGAATTCGCGGGTATGCATAATGTTGGCAAGCATACGGAACTCGATACCGGTATTCTGCATCTCACCGATGTTCATGGAGATCTCGTTCACACCAGTGGACAGCGGCAGTGGCACTTCAAACAGCAGGTTGGAAGACTCACGGCGGAAGTAGTCCAATTCAATCTCGAAACGGTCAAGGATACGTGCATCAAAACCAATGTTGGTGTTGGCATTCACCTCCCACTGCAGCTCGCGGTTTTCGTGCTGTGTATAAACGGCACCGGCAAGGCTGTGGTTGTCAAATCCGAGATCGAAGAAGCTCTGCCATGCATAGAAGGAAGGCAGACCGTCATTTCCTTGCTCACCATAGCTGGCTTTCAGCCTCAGGTTGTCAAGCCAGTCTACACCCTGCATGAAGTCTTCCTGGGTAACCCTCCAGGAGAGACCTACGGAGAAGAAGTTACCCCAGCGGGAATCTTCGTGGAAACGGGATGAGCCATCGCGGCGATAACTACCCGAGATGTAATAACGGTTCATGTAGTCGTAGCTGGCCCTGGTAAAGTAGCCTTCTACATTATAAGAATCCAGGTAAGAGTCAGATCCTTCCATCGTGGTGGCAATACCGATTTCGGTGATACCGGGGATCGGATAACCAACCCTTGTTGCGGAAGCTACATTGATCCGGCGCTCATAGGCCTCATGACCAAAAAGCAGATCGAGGTTGTGATCACCCCAGGAAGTGTTGTAGTTCAACAGCTGGTTGAAGGTCCAGCTCAGGTTCCTGGTATGCGACTTGGTACCACGGCCGTCTACTGCAGCTGCATCACCCATTTCCGGGTTCTGGAAAGTGGTCTGATAGATGCTGTAATAGTCGGCACTCAGGTTCGCCCTGAAGTTCAGGTTTTCGGAGAAGTTGATCTGTGCAAAGGTCCTTGCACTGGCATTCTCACGGGTAAACGAACGGTCGTCAAGCTGCAGGGAGCCTACAGGGTTAGACATGGATGCATTTGGGCGGGTACCTTGTGGTCCATCACCCGTACCAAAGTCATAGATCTTGTTGCCATCGTCGTCCAGAATGAATTCACCATCAGCACCTCTCAGGTAAACCGGGTAAATCGGACCCATGGTACGCGAAATGAAGAACGCGTTGGAGGTCTGTGTTCCGGTGAATGGCTGCTGCAGGGTTTCTGAGAAAGAACCGGAGAGGTTCAACCCGCTTTCAAACCAGTCAAGAGGCTGGGTATTCATGTTCAGCCTGGCTGAGAACCTTTCAAACTGGGAGTTGATGGACAGACCCTCTTCGTTGAGGTATCCCAGGGAGAGATAGTAGTCTGACACATCCGTACCACCAGAGATCCTGAACGTGTGCTCCTGGCGGACAGCCGTACGGAACAGTTCATCCTGCCAGTCGTCCTCATAAAGCAGCGTGGCGTTGGGGTTGAGCGATCCAATCCATGGATTGTCAGCATCCCATACAAAGAGGCCTTCGCCTTCAGGAACGTGGAAGGGATTGTAACGTCCAAGGTGGTCAATGATACTGTTATCAAAGCCCATACCTGCATCCGCGCCCCAGGTAGCTACCATATTGGCATCTTCAAGGTCGAGACCCTGGCGGAAGTGCAGGTTGTTACGATAAGCTTCCCAGCTCAGCAACATAAACTCACCGGAGTTTACGCGTGGATATTCCGGGATAGCGCGGTCAACCACACCTACCCTTGAAGTGAAACGCATGAAAGGCCTTTCAGTGTCACCTGAACGGGTCGTGATCATGATTACACCGTTTGCACCCCTCGCACCGTAAAGTGCAGCAGCGGAAGCATCACGAAGTACGGTGATGTTTTCGATGTCATCGGGGTTAATGGCGTTCAGGTTGCCGTCGAAGGGTACACCATCCACCACATAAAGCGGTGCATTGGAGGCGTTGATTGAGCCAAAGCCCCTCAGGCGCACCTCAGATCCGGCTCCGGGCTGACCACCACCACTGGTGACCTGAACACCGGGGCTGGTTCCTTCCAGTGCCCTGGAGATGTTCGACACCTGACGGCGTTCAAGCCTGTCGGAGTCGATCACATCAGCTACTCCAGTAAATGACTCACGGCGTGTGGTACCGTAAGCGATCACAATGACCTCTTCCAGGCCTACCATTTCGGCCTCGAGCTCAACGTCGATCACATTACGACCATCCACCGGCACCTCTTGAGACTGCATCCCAATAAACGAAAAGAGCAGTGTCGCATCAGGAGCAGCACTGATCTCATAGCGACCATTGATGTCTGTAACTGTACCCACGGATGTTCCTTCAACCTGGACTGTTACACCAGGCAGCGTCGCGCCGTCGGCGGCATCGGTCACTGTACCGGAAATCTGGATCTGCTGCCCATACAGGGTCGAACCCATAAAGAGCAACACACCCATCAGAATGAAAACTCGCTTCATCATGTTGTTTTTGTTTTAGTTAATAATTAGAAATCAAAAAAGTCTTGCTTTGATTGACCTTCAAATTTAAAACGTTTTCCCCAAAAAACAATAAAAAATTCAAAAAAAATTAACAGGCCTTAAGCTAATTTATATTAAAAAGGAGGGATTTGGCGATCCATATACATTAAAGATGTGGCCGTCCCAATATAAATAATGTATGCGGCTGCCGCCGGACAACACCTTTTCCTGGATTTGGCCAGTGTATACCATATTATAATGTATATGCAGACCGGGAAGCCTTTTTTTGTGGAAATCACCATGCCTGTGCCCTGTTCGCATGCGAACAGGCTTGTTCAGCAGCGAACAGCTGGCCGGATCACGAGCGGGCGGCAGTGTATTGACAGATCCCTGATAATCATAGGAATTAATACGAAAGGCACGGAGTTTGACCACTTTTGGTTGCCTTATCGGACAGGCAGGTTGTCTTTTCCTGGTCCACCAGTCGTGGTGCACGCAGAAAAAAGGCTAAAGTAAAGAAAAGGCCCTTGAGACAACGAAAAAAGCTTTCGGTATAATAAATATGCCGTTCATTTGGTTTTAAAGACAGAAATCAGGAAATTTACAAGCTATTATATATCATTCCCTTGCTTATGAATCGTTATCGTTTACACTGGACCCTGGCGTTGGCCGCTTTGCTTTTTGCAGCAGAGCCTGCTTCACCCCAGGAAACAGCGGATTCCCCCGGCCAGTTAATTCCCGTATGGGAGATCATTGAAGCGCTTGAAGAAAAGCATCATACCACCATATATTACAGGGAAACCTGGCTTGCCGATGAAGTCTACTCCATGTCGCTCCTGGAGGAACCACTCGAAGAAGCGATCTCGATGATCGCTGGCAGGTCGGAACTGACCTTCCTCGAAGTGGATGGACGCTATTTCCTGCTGCCACGCGATAGTCATCACCGGCAACAGCTTGCTGAAGACGACGACATGACCACCATAGGTGACCCTGCAGAATATGGGAGGTACGCGAGGGCAACCATCCGTGGCCGAATATTGGATGCCGCCACCTTTGAACCACTTATTGGCGCAGTGATCTATGAGCCTGAATCCGAACAGGGGGCCACCACCGACCTGGACGGTCGTTTTGACATGAATCTGCCCGTAGGAGATCACCGGCTGCGCATCAGCTATGTGGGCTATGACGACGCATACAGGGATGTCAGACTCATCAGCGACGGCGAAGTGACCTTTGAGATCTTTACGGAGGCGACCCAACTGGCTGAGGTCACCGTGACTGCCCGCAGGGCCAGGGATCATATCACCAGCACCCAGATGAGTCTCATCACCATGGATGCCGATGCCCTCGAGATGTTGCCGGGAAGCTTTGGTGAACAGGATATCGTGCGCAGCTTTACCCTGATGCCCGGGGTACAGACCATCGGAGAGTTCGGGTCTGGATTTAACGTGCGGGGAGGCGGGGCCGACCAAAACCTGATGCTGGTGGAAAATGTGCCGCTGTTCAATTCCTCCCACTTGTTCGGGCTGATCTCCGTCATTAATCCCGACATGGTGAGGGAAGTTAGCCTCATGAAAGCCGGGATCCCGGCAAGATACGGGGAAAGAGCCTCTGCCGTGATGGATATCCGGCTCGGCAATGGCGTTGACCTGGAAAGGACCTCCCTGGAAGGTGGTGTGGGCCTGATTAACAGCCGCCTGTTGTTCGAAAGCCCCATCGTGAAAGACCGGGTGGCGCTGTCGATTGGCGCCAGGTCTTCCTATTCCGACTGGCTGCTGCAACGTGTGCCCAACGAAGACCTGATGAACAGTTCAGTAGACTTCAATGACCTGACCGGTCATTTGCACGTGGCCCTGGGACAAAACCACAGGCTGACCCTTTTCGGGTACCGGAGTTATGACCAGTCTAATTTTGGCGACGATGTCGATTACGAATATTACAACCGCCTGGCTTCTTTCCGCCTGAACAGCTACCTCAGCTCCAGTTTGTCTTCGACGCTTATCGCCGGATACAGCGGTTATGAATACAGCCTGGCAGAGAAACCTGAGTTCAACCCGGATGGACACTACCAGATCAATTCGGACATCGAATACAAAAAGCTGACCTGGTTTCTGTCTTATTATCCCAGTGCCATTCACGAAATTAACTTTGGCGTGGATGCAATCCGCTACGACATCGCACCAGGGGGCATAGAGCCGGCCAGCGACGAATCGCAGGTAAGTCCCTGGTCATTGGAAAGCGAACAGGCCTACGAACTGGCGGCATTCCTTAGCGATGAGATCAACGTCAGCGACCGGATCGCCCTGGAGCTTGGCCTGCGTTATTCCCACTACCTGCAAATGGGTCCGGCACTCGTCAGGGACTATGCTGAAAACGAAGCTTACAGCCACCATACCATCGTGGATAGCACCCAGTATGAATCCGGCGAGGTGGTTTCCGAATACGGCGGACTGGAACCCCGCCTGGGATTGCGCTTCGGACTTGGCGAAAACAGTTCCATGAAACTGAGTTACAACCGCGCCAACCAATACATCAACCTGATATCCACCACTTCCGTAATGGCACCCACCGACCTTTGGAAACTCAGCGACACGCACCTGAAACCCCTGACCAGCGACCAGGTCGCCCTCGGCTATTTCCGCAACTTCTTCGACAATACGGTGGAAACCTCCCTGGAGGTGTATTACAAACAGATCCACAACGCCATCGAATATACCAGCGGTGCGCAGATATCCATGAACGATTACCTGGAAATGGATGTGATCAATGCCAAAGGCTATAGCTATGGTGCAGAGTTTTTTGTCCGGAAAAACTCCGGCGACCTCACCGGTTTTGCCAGCTATACCTTTTCCTCATCGCAACGCCGGACCGATCATGCGCACCCCGACATGCAGATCAACAACAACAACTATTTCCCATCAAACCATGACAGGCCGCACAACTTCTCATTGAATGCAAACTACTTCCTGTCAAGGAGGTGGCGCATCAGTGCCACGTTCAACTACACCACCGGCCGGCCCGTCACGCTGCCGGAATACACCTACCAGCACGGCAACAATATGCTGCTGGCCTATTCCGACAGAAACAGCTACCGGCTGCCGGACTATCACCGGCTGGATATCTCCATCTCGCTGGGAGAAAACCTGCGCATTGACCAAAGAGGGAAGGGAAGCCTGACATTTTCCGTACTCAACGTATACGGAAGAAAAAACCCCTTCTCAGTATTCTACAGGCAACAACCGGACACACAGCAGGGAGGAAGGTCATT
>PUPG01000052.1 GCA_003553005.1 Bacteroidales bacterium | reverse complement strand
CTTTCAGGGTGACTAATGGGATTCGAACCCACGACCCCCAGAACCACAATCTGGTGCTCTAACCAGCTGAGCTATAGTCACCGTGTAATTGCGGTGCAAATATACAACAAAAAGCGCTTTTCGCTAAACAAAATAACACTTTTTTTATCGCCTCACAGCCGCAGGTGGCAAGTTAGTCATCGATAGCCCCTTCGAAGTCACTGACAAAGGCATCCAGGTCAGGATTCTCCTTGTAGACCCCTTCGTTGAAGAATGCCAATACGGCCTCCATGCTTGCTGGTGGCCGGAATCCGGGAATTGCCGTAAGCAGGTCCAGGTCTTCGTCAAAAAAAGCCACGGAAGGATAGCTCATCTGACCCTGGAGCAGTGCAATGGCAAAGCTATGGGCAGGCCGGCGCTCACCCAGGTTTTCATTTTCAAAGGTTACTCCGCGGAAATCAATCGGTTCCTCTTGTTCTGCGTTGAGCTTTACCGGGTAATAATGGGTGTTCAGGTATTCAGCGATCACAGGATGCGCATAGGTTTCGGAGGTCATTCGGCGGCACCAGCTGCACCAGTCGGTATACACATCCACGAAAATCATCCGGGGCTCTTCCCGGATCGCGTCCTGTGCCTCTTCGATGGTCATCCAGTTAACCTCGGTGTCCGAAGCCGTTGCTGGTTTCTCAAAAACAAAGCTGGCCATCAAGGCCAGAAAAACAAAAAATTTCAGCTTATTTGCCATGGTAAACACTTTTTTTGCAAAAATACGAAATGATCATGTGGACTCACCACAAATTAACGCGCCGATGCATCATATTGTTTCTTATTTTTGTTTTTTGCCAAATAACCCGTTTGCGTACCGTTTGACGGCAAGCCTAGCCAGGGTCCTTACCAAACAATCCGGTAGCCGGCTGAAGCGCCGGGATGGTAAATATATACTGAACAGGCCGCCTGGTAAGCGGGGTTCAACCGCTTAGTTTACACAGCACAATGTTATTCAGAAGATCAGCAGAACATGCATTGTCGCCGGGTTATATTATCTGGAGGCGTTTTTTGCGCATACCCACAGCGATGGCTGGCGTGGTATGGATCGCATGTTGTGGGCTATTGGCCGTATTCGCCTACCTGATCATCCCCGACAGCACCCCCCATGCCAATCACCAGCAACTGGAGATCGCCACCCATGCACCCGGGACCAGGATGGAATTTGTCTATGTGACCAAAAACCAGCCCCATCAAAAGCCGGACATCCTCACGAGGCTGCTTTCGGGTGCTCCCTTGCCCTATAACACCATACCGGTGCAGGACTATGCCTTTGAAGGAGAGTGGCTCCTCTACGAAACCTATGCAGGGGAGCCTGGTTACCCCGGCATGGAAGGCCGTGACCACCTTGCAGATGTGCTGTTTGCCGTTGACCTTCTCGAAGACGACATCCGGCGGGATGGTGATGTGTTGGTTGTCACCGACCTGTATGGCGATCAGCACCGCCTCACGATCGAAGAGATGCGCAGGCAGGTGCAGGAAAAGCATATCAGGGAGCGGGTTTTCCGGCTGGGGACCGATCGATTTGGTCGCGACATGCTGAGCCAGCTGGTTTTGGGTATCCGCGTATCCCTTTCGGTAGGCTTTATTGCCGTGTTCATTTCGCTGGTCATCGGCATCACCCTGGGAAGTCTGGCCGGATTTTTCCGTGGCCGGCTGGATCAGTTTATCGTGTGGCTCATCAATGTGGTCTGGTCAGTGCCTACGCTGTTGCTCGCCATTGCGATTACCTTTGCCCTCGGAAAAGGTTTTTGGCAGGTTTTTGTGGCTGTGGGACTGACCATGTGGGTGGAGGTAGCCCGGGTCGTGCGTGGCCAGGTACTGGGTGTCCGGGAAAAAGAATTTGTGGAGTCGGCACGTGCCCTGGGACTTGGCAGCATGCGCATCATCAGGCGGCATATTTTGCCGGTGATCATGGGCCCTGTGATTGTCATTTCGGCAGCCAATTTTGCATCGGCCATACTCATCGAGGCCGGACTGAGCTTTTTGGGAATTGGCGTGCAACCGCCCATGCCCTCGTGGGGTACCATGATCCGGGAACATTATGGGTACATCATCCTGGATAAGGCTTACCTGGCCATCCTTCCGGGTCTGGCCATCATGCTGCTGGTGCTGGCGTTTATGCTGACTGGGAATGGGCTCAGGGATGCCCTGGATCGCAGTGCGAGGGATTAAACCTATTTATCTCACCTTGCTCCCCAGCATGGGGACGAATCTGAAATAGCCGAACTGCTCCTCGTCCGTGCGCTCGTCATCGATTTTGGTGATGCGTTTCATCACCTGGGTGTCGCCGGTGCCGATGGGTATGACGATGATGCCACCCGGATTAAGTTGTTTCAGAAACGCTTCTGGCAGATAAGGCGCTGCGGCGGTAACCAGGATGCGGTCGAAGGGTGCAAAAGCAGGCAGTCCCTGGTAGCCATCTCCATAAAAGATTTTGGCCCGGTAGTTCATTTTGGCGAGGAGCGCCTTGGTTTTCTTATACAGACTATGGTGTCTTTCCACGCTAAAGACCTTGGCTCCCATCTCTTCCAGGATGCAAGCCTGGTAACCGCTGCCCGTGCCAACCTCCAGCACCTTGCACCCTTTTTCGACCTTGAGCAGTTCAGTCTGATAAGCCACTGTATAGGGCTGGCTGATGGTCTGGCCGGACCCGATCGGAAAGGGCTTATCCTGGTAGGCAATTTCCACGAAAGAAGAATCCAGGAAGTAATGACGGGGCACGGCTAGTATGGCTTCCAGCACCCGCTCATCCCTGATCCCCTTTTCGCGAACCTCCTCCACCAGTTTCTTGCGCATGCCCTTATGCCGGTATGAATCTGTCATGCTGTTATGCGTTTATCATTTTTATATTTGGTCACATCAACCAGGCACTTGCGGGTTCGGCGAAGCCAGGCTCACCATGGCATCATCATCGTCTCGCGTGTCGATCCCGCCCGCAATGCTTCGGTTTGTGTTTTTGGGATTCACCACCATTGAAATTACGAAAATAATCATTTCGCAGTCCATAAAAAAACCTACTTTTGTCAAAAATTGGTTCTTTTCAGAAAAACAGCACCAACATGTCACATAAGATAGGAGTTTTAGGAGCCGGTCATTTGGGGAAAATTCACATCAAATGCATCCAGGCATCAGACCGTTTTGAATTGATTGGTTTTTATGACCCCGATGAAGAAACAGCCGAAGCTGTGGCTTCTTCATTCAACATCAAGCGCTTTGAATCGGCTGAGGAGTTGATTGCGCAGGTGGATATGGTTGACATTGTAACGCCTACGGTGTCGCATTTCGATTGTGCCTCAATAGCCCTGAAACACGGCAAGCACGTGTTTATCGAAAAACCGCTGACGACCACCATGGATGAGGCCAAAAAGCTGATCGCACTCGCTGAAGAAGCCCATGTCAAAGTGCAGGTAGGCCACGTGGAGCGTTTTAATCCGGCCTTCATTGCGGCCAGGCCTTATTTTACCAGGCCCATGTTCATTGAAGCACACCGGCTGGGACAGTTCAATCCGCGCGGAACAGATGTGCCGGTCACCCTGGACCTGATGATACACGACATTGACATCGTGTTGAGCGTGGTGGATGCAGAAGTCAGGAAGATCAGCGCGAGCGGCGTGGCCGTCGTGTCAGACACCCCCGACATTGCCAATGCACGCATTGAGTTTTCCAATGGCTGTGTGGCAAATCTTACCGCCAGCAGAATTTCGATGAAGAACATGCTAAAGACCCGCTTTTTCCAAAAAGAAGGTTATATCGCCGTAGACTTCCTGTCGAAAGAGACACAGATCATCCGCATGAAAGATGTGGTCGCCAGCCCGGACCCCATGGCCATGGTGATTGACCTGGGTCCTGAGAAAAATCAAAAACAGATATGGGTGGAGAAACCGGAAATCAAACCGATCAATGCCATTCAAACGGAGCTGGAGACTTTCCACGACTCGATCACCAAAGACACTGACCCACTGGTGACCATTAATGATGGCTATGCCTCGCTGGATCTTGCCTATCAAATCATGGACAAAATTGCGGATAACTTGCAAATCATGTCCGATTAAAAACACAGATCAAGCTTTTCGTGACAATTATTTGCTGATCAAAACAATATGTCATTCTGCCGGGCGTTCAATTCATATAATTCCCACGTCACAAAACAACCGCAAGCATCAATAAACTGCCGCAATCAAGCAGCTGCCCGGGTTTTCAAACGAACTTGATTTCATGGATAAACGACTACAAAGGTTTTACATCACCGCATTTGTAATCATTGATTTTATTGCAGCTGCCATTGCCTGGCTGTTGTTTATCCACATCCTTGGATCCGACAACGGCTTTGCCTTCAATAAATTCAAGGATGAAGTATTTGTCCAGGAAAACCTCTTTTTTGGCCTGGTCATCATTCCGCTTTTCTGGCTCATCCTCTATTACGTCAGTGGTTCCTATAAAAATATTTTCCGGCGTTCGAGGCTTGGGCAATTTGGACAAACCATCTTTACCTCCATCATTGGTGTCCTGGTGATTTACTTTGTGATCCTGCTGGACCAGGCAGTCACCGCCAGCAAGGGTTATTATCAGTCCCTGGTGATCCTCTTTTTCCTCCACGTATTTTTCACGGCCACCTTTCGCTTCATCCTGTCGACGCACATTACCAGGAAGATCCACAACCGGACCATCGGATTCAATACCATCATCGTCGGCAGCCAGAAAAAAGCCATTGAAATCACCAAAGAACTGAACTCGCAGAAGAAATCCGCCGGAAACAAACTGATCGGCTTTGTCAATGCCAGCAGGTTGGATGCTTATCCCATGGAGGAACATCTTCCGCGTTTGGGCGGCATTGAAGACCTCCAGCGGGTACTGGAAGAACACAAGGTGGAAGAAGCCATCATTGCCCTGGAATCCCGTGAGCATAAGAAGATCAGCAAAATCCTTACGGATCTTTATGCCAACAATGTGGTGGTAAAGATCATTCCGGAGATGCAGGATATTTTGCTGGGCACGGTAAAGATGACTTCCATTTTTGGCACGCCGCTCATCGAGATCCAGTCTGGACTGATGCCTGCCTGGCAACAGTCGATCAAGCGGTTCATTGATGTCACGGTTTCCATTCTTTGCCTGATCCTGTTGTCGCCTGTATTTTTGGTCACGGCCATCATTGTGAAGCTGACCTCCAAGGGTCCGGTTTTTTACAAGCACGAGCGCATCGGCAGACATGGCAAGCCATTCATGATGCACAAGTTCCGGTCCATGTATATCGATGCCGAAAAACACGGACCACAGTTATCTTGTAAGGATGATCCCCGCATTACGCCTTTTGGTCGGTTCATGCGCAAGGTCCGCCTCGATGAGATCCCCCAGTTCTACAATGTCCTCCGTGGCACGATGTCTCTTGTAGGGCCCCGGCCGGAGCGGCAATATTACATTGACCAGATCGTCAAGAAGGCCCCGGAATATAAGCTGCTGCAAAAAATCAAGCCCGGGGTTACCAGCTGGGGACAGGTAAAATACGGGTATGCGGAAAATGTGGATGAGATGATTGAGCGGCTGAAGTACGATCTGCTTTACCTGGAAAACATGTCCCTGGCCGTGGATTTCAAGATCCTGATATACACCGTATTGATCATCATCCAGGGCCGGGGCAAGTAATTCCTCCCCTGCATTACCCCTCCTAAAGCAAGCCCTCCTCAATCAAGGTCACCACTTCTTCAATGTCGCGATCCTCGCCGTGGGGGTCGTACTCGGTCTTCAGGTCAAACCCGAAAAGCCTGCCTATGGACTGCCAGAAAAACGCGCGAAACATCCCCCGGAATTCACGCACAATGTCGTAGGAGGTGTGTTGCGTTTCCCTGTCTACCAGCTTGATCAGGATCAGGCCCTGGCTAAAGGTGAGTTTCCTGAGGTCGTCTTCAAACCGTTCCAGGAGTTCTTCCTCCGCCTGCTCGGTAAATTCGCGCCGTTCCCGTTCCGTCTCGAGCTTCTGCAACTTTTCGGTGTACTCCCGGAACATCACGCCAGCAAGCTGTGCATAAGGATAGACGATCTTTACGTTGCGCACCAGCCTGTTATACCGCCACTCTGCTCTCCGGCTGCCAAACTCCCTTGAGGCAACTACGCTGACGGGTGCGAGCTCCATGACGATGAGGGTATCGCCATCCTGCACCCTGGCAGCCACAGTCCTGCCCCGCTGCAACTCATTTGCTGCAGCATGCAACACCTCCCCGCCCGGCAACATGGCCAGGCAAAATACTAGCACCAGAATGGATGGTTTGCCCATAAAAAAAGCGTTCTATGTTAAAAGGAACGCTTTAAGATAAGAAAAATTTTTCGCTTTTTCAAGGGTTCGGTGGCAGCAAACACCTCTGGGGTTTCACACCTCAGGAAGCCGCTTTCAGGCGGCCAAGCTGGGCCTTTTCCAGCCGCTCACGGGCATAATCCAGGGTCAGGTGGAAGGTGTCTCCGGCAGCCTCATCAGAGGGAATCTCGTACATGGCATCCAGCATGATCACCTCACAAATTGACCGCAATCCGCGGGCACCCAACTTGAAGTCCACAGCTTTCTCCACGACATAGTCAAGCACCTCATCGTCGATCAACAGCTTTTTGTTATCCATCTCAAACAGCTTGGTGTATTGCTTTACCAGCGAATTTTTGGGCTCGGTAAGGATTTGCCGCAAGGCATCCTGGTCAAGTGGATTAAGGTGCGAAAGCACGGGGATTCGTCCGACCAGTTCGGGGATCAGCCCGTAGCTTTTGAGGTCCTGCGGAGCCACGTATTGCAGGGCATTTTCGCGATCGATTCGACCGGTCTTATTGGCCCCATAGCCAATGGCGTTGGCATGCATCCTGGCCATGATCTTCTTTTCGATGCCATCGAATGCACCTCCGCAGACGAACAGGATCTTCTGCGTATTGATCTGGATCATCTTTTGCTCAGGGTGCTTGCGTCCACCTTGCGGGGGCACGTTCACCACGGCACCTTCAAGCAGCTTCAGCAAAGCCTGTTGCACACCTTCGCCGCTCACATCCCTTGTAATGGAGGGGTTGTCGGATTTGCGCGCGATCTTATCCAGCTCATCAATAAACACAATGCCCCTTTCGGCAGCAGTTACATTATAGTCCGCCACCTGCAGCAAGCGCACGAGGATGCTCTCCACATCCTCACCCACGTAACCGGCTTCTGTCAGCACGGTGGCATCGGCGATACAGAAAGGGACCTTCATCTTTTTGGCGATGGTGCGAGCCATCAGCGTCTTGCCCGTGCCTGTTTCACCGATCAGCACGATATTGGACTTATCCAGCTCCACGCCATCCAGGTCCTCATCTTTGGGTGTGGAATGGTTGATGCGCTTATAATGGTTGTAGACCGCCACGGAGAGGACTTTCTTAGCCTCTTCCTGGCCAATCACATACTGATCGAGGTGCTTTTTGATCTCGGCGGGCTTGAAAAGCTTAAATGAAGGAATTTTTTTCTTCTCTTCGAGGGCCTTTTCCTCATCCACGATGTTTTTGGCTTGCCCGACACACCGGTCACAGATGTGCGCGTCGATGCCCGTGACGAGCAAGCCCACATCCCGGGAGTCCCTTCCGCAGAAAGCACATTTTTTGTTCTCTTTAGCCATGATTGCTGCTTGTTTTTACGTGCTCAGGGAGCAGTTTCGCAAGGTCACTGTTTTACTTGTCGGATTCTTTCTTGTTGGATATCAGTACATTATCCAGCATGCCATAATCCTTCGCTTCCTGTGAAGTCATCCAGTAGTCGCGATCCGCGTCCTGCCAAATCTGCTCATAGTCCTGGTTGGAATGCACGGCAATGATCTCATAGAGTTCCTTTTTGATCTTCTGGATCTCACGGGCCGTGATCTCGATATCGGAGGCTTGGCCTTGCGCACCTCCCATGGGCTGGTGAATCAGGATGCGGCTATGCTTCAGGCCTGTACGTTTTCCCGTGGTTCCGGCGCAGAGGAGCACGGCCCCCATGGAGGCAGCCATTCCCGTACAGATCGTGGCCACGTCGGGCGAGATATACTGCATGGTGTCGTATATGCCCAGGCCGGCATACACCGAACCGCCGGGTGTATTCAGGTAGATCTGGATGTCCTTTTTCGGGTCAACCGATTCCAGGTACAGCAGCTGGGCCTGGATGATGTTGGCCACATAATCGTTGATCGGTACTCCCAGAAAGATGATGCGGTCCATCATCAGCCGGCTGAACACATCCATGGTGGCAATAT
>PUPG01000178.1 GCA_003553005.1 Bacteroidales bacterium | reverse complement strand
AGCTTCGGGTGACTGATTCCGGTAGTGCGGCGGGTCAGCACGGTGACTCCCGAAAATCGTTCATCTTCAAGTACCTGTCCGAGTAAATGCGAGCCAACAAGCCCGGTGGCGCCAATGATGAGTGCTTGCATGTGTTTATGATTTTTTAACCAGTTGTTATTGAAATGTTTATATTCTTGACATAAGCTTAGGGGTTGTGTTGCAACTGTTTGAGGTTTGAAGTTTGAAGTTTTAAGTTGCCTCGGGTAACCTCAAACTTCAAACCTCAAACTTCAAACCAATTCACAACCAGTGACAATAATCATCCCCCTGTGTATCAAAAATCCTGTCATGGGCGCTACATCTGCTTGAAGCTTGATTTCAACTGACAGGAAGCCAGGATAAATTGCCCTATCTTTGCAAAGATACATAATGAAAGATGGATTTAAGCCATAACGAGATAAAAGCATTCCTTGAGGAGAAGACCGAGCGCTACAACCGGCCTGATTTCATTCACGGCGACCCCATCTCCATCCCGCATGCCTATTCGCATAAAGCAGACATTGAGATTGCCGGTTTCTTTGCGGCAACCCTGTCCTGGGGCAAAAGGGAGACGATCGTTAGCAATGCAAGGCGTTTGATGCGCCTCATGGGAAACAGTCCTTATGACTTTGTGATGAGCCACCGGACAGATGACCTGAAAAAAATGGACTATTTCGTGCACCGTACGTTTCAGCCTGCCGATGCCAAATATTTCATCCGGGCACTACGCGGTATATATCAGCGACATGCGAGCATGGAAGAGGTTTTTGCGAGCGCTGCAACCGCTGAATCAGTCATCCCGGGGATCATCCATTTTCACCAGACATTTTTCAGCATTTCACATCCGCTGCGAACGCGAAAACACGTATCCAATCCCGCCAAAGGCTCGCCGGCCAAGCGAATCAATATGTTTCTTCGCTGGATGGTCAGAAACGACAAGCGTGGCGTTGATTTTGGGCTCTGGAGTAAGCTCAGACCAGCGCAACTATCCTGCCCGCTTGACCTGCACTCAGGAAATGTGGCCAGGAAGCTGGGATTGATCTCCGTGCGCCAGAATAACCTGAAAGCCCTTAGCGAGCTGGATCTTGCCCTTCGCAAAATGGACCCGCACGACCCGGTGAAGTACGACTTTGCCCTTTTCGGCCTGGGTATCTTTGAGCAATTCTGAAAACCACCACAATGCCGTTCAGTAACGGACAAGAAGTGTATACGAACGGACACCTTTGGTCTTATTATTTTTCTTTATTCCCCTGATTATAAGTCAGTATATCAACAGGGCACGTATATTGATGTGTTTGATATTGCTGGTTAAAGCCGGCAGGCCAACACTTTTCGGTTTTTCGGCTTTTCGGCTTTTTGACACAATGCAAACACATGCATGACATCCTGCACACGAAAAAGCACCACGCATTCAATAACAGTCTTTAAAGCAATTACAAACCAAAAAAGAGTAAAATGACAAAACAACTATTCATGCGGTTTTTTATCCTGGCTTTTACCTGGTTGATCAGTTTTACTGTCCACGCTGAACTTCCAAGGCGCGCCTATTTGGGATTACAGGTCGTGGATGTGACGGATTCCATAGCCGTTATGCATCAATTGCCGGATGCGGCCGGGGTATATATCGAAGCTGTGAGAGAAGATGGAACCGGTGCAACTCTGAACTTCCAAAAAGGGGATGTCATCCTGAAAGTCAATGATGAAGTAGTGGAATCAGCAAATGCATTCACACAACTTATAAGCTACCATCAGGAAGGCGATCCTGTATCCCTGGAGTTTATCCGTGATGGAGAGCGAGAGACTGCGGAGGGGGTCATGACAGGTTTTCCAAAAGAGACCTCTCCATACGCCCGCATAATCTACGATCAATTTCAGTTTGATGGTGGATATGTGCGCACGATCATTCACAGACCGGAAGGTAATGGGCCACATCCAGCAGTCTTTTTCGTTCAGGGATACCCATGTGCGTCCGTTGATAATCTGGGTGAGCATCATCCCTATCAAAAGCTTTTAGAGGGTTTCAGCAAACAAGGCTATGTCGTGATAAAGACCGAAAAGGCTGGAATGGGGGACTCCCGGAGCCACACAGACTGTGCAGACATGGGGCTGTTTAAAGAAGCAGAATTATTCAGCACTTCATACAATAATCTGACCCGCTATGAATTTATTGATTTTGACAACGTATTTATTTTCGGACATTCGATGGGAGGGATACAGGCGCCCATGATGCAGACGGATTTCAGCCCGCGTGGCATCATTGTATTCGGCACAGCTGTTCGTCCCTGGTTTGAATATTTTATAGAACAAACCCGTATCCAGCGACTGACCCTGGGACAAGATTATCTTGAAAATGAAGCTAAGCACGAACAATCTGTTCGTTTTTACTATCGATTTATGGTAGAACAAGAATCGCCAAAGGAATTATTAAATGATCCTGAGATGGCAGATTTCATCAATTCCTACTGGAATTATGGCAATGGAGGTTATTTTAATGGCCGCCATTACAGTTTTTGGCATCAGTTGCAACAAACCAAACTGTTTAAAGCCTGGAGCCAGGTAGATGCCCATGTGTTATCAGTACACGGCCAGGGAGACTTCGTGGCGTTTAACCCTTATGAGCACGAACTCATCGCAGACATTGTCAATCATTACAACCCGGGTAAAGCTACGTATGTCAGTGCCCCGAATATCGACCACAGTTTTATCGATGTAAAAAACCTGGATCACGCCGTAAGTGTCCTCCGGGATGCTGAATACCGCCGCGATAATTTTAATTACGGCTTTATTAACATGGTGACTGAATGGATGGAGGCAGTAAAAGAGGACTAACCCGCCGACCTGAAAAAATATTCTGGTAAATAACTGCCCGGGGTCATACGATTTGTTATTTTTGTATGGTTCTCAATTAGGATGCTTATGTGCAAAAATCACCAGGAGCATATTGAAAAAGCCATCGAGATGGCTGCAAACAACGCAAAAACGCTCGCCGGTGGCCCTTTTGGCGCCATCATCGTCAAAGATGGCAAAGTGATTGGCAAGGGTGCAAACCAGGTAACCACAACCAATGACCCCACAGCACATGCGGAGATAGTCGCTATCCGGGATGCCTGCAAAAACACCAATGACTTCAGGCTGGAAGGTGCGGTTATTTATGCAAGTTGCGAACCTTGCCCCATGTGTCTGAGTGCCATATACTGGGCGAGGATATCGAAGGTTTACTTTGCCGCCAATAGCAACGATGCGGCAGAGGCAGGTTTTGACGATTCTTTCATATATGAGGAGATCAACCTGCCCAGGGAAAAGCGAAGCATTCCATCTGAAAAGCTGAATACCGATATCGCGACAAAGCCTTTCCGGGAGTGGATCCGCATAGAGCAAAAAATCGAATATTAGTTCCTGGAAATCAACATAGCAGCCTGGTGATTGGCGCAACAGGCTGAAAGTCAATACAATTGCGTGCGGAATCGAGGAGCCCACGTACAGGTTCCTGCGATGCCTTAACGTGCTTGTTTCCTGCGCTGAAATGCGGATATCTCCCGTGCAATCTTATCAATATCTTCATAGACAGCGGAAAGGTCCATCCGCTGCAACTGATGCTGATCAACAAGCACCTCACCATTAACGATCACTGTTTCCACATCCGAGCTCCGCAAGCTGTATACCAGGCTGGAGTAGACATTATAAAATGGTTTGCTATGGGGTTTATCCAGGGTCAGCATGATCATGTCTGCTTTTTTCCCTTCTTCAAGCGACCCAATCCGGTCATCATAACCGATGGCTTTTGCACCGGTAATGGTGGCCATTTCAACAGCTTCCCTGGCATTCAACACGGTTGTGCTGCTGCTGGTGAGTTTGTGGAGCAGTGACATCGACCGGATCTCGTCAAACATATCCAGGTCGTTGTTGCTTGCCACGCCGTCAGTGCCAACTCCCACATGCACACCTTTTTTGAGCAATTCGGGCACGGGTGCAGCGCCATTGGCCAGTTTCATGTTGCATTGCGGGTTATGAGCCACGCCTGTGTTTGTGTTGGCCAGGATGGCAATATCTTCATCACTGAGAACGACACAATGAACGGCAAGCGTTTGCCTGTCAAGCACGCCAAGGTTTTCCAGGTGCTTAACAGGTGTAACATTGTACATCTCCCGAATGGTATCCACCTCCCATTGATTCTCGGAAAGATGAATGCTGAACATGGTGTCGTGCTTGCGGGACAGCTCTTTAGCCTTAACGATAAGTCCGGGAGACACGGTATAGGCAGCATGGGCAGCCACGCCTTGTCTCACGAGCGGATGGTGCTGCCAGTTACGGATGGTGGCATCAATGTAGTCCAGGGTCTTATCCCCGCCACCATTGCTAGGGGTTGCATTGTCAAAAACAGCCTCGCTGAGCATGGCCCGCATGCCGGTTTCAGCCACGACGGCAGCCAACTCATCCGTAAAGAAATACATGTCCTTAAACATGGTCGTCCCTGAGAGCAACATTTCCGCGATGGCCAGGCGCATGCCCGCTTTGAGATTTTCTATTTTCGATGAGAAAGCCGCTTCAAGCGGAAAGATGTGGTCATAAAGCCATTCCTGCAGGGGCAGATCGTCGGCGGCACCCCGGTAAATGTTCATCGGCGCATGGGTGTGCACATTGATCAATCCCGGCATCAGGATCTTATTCCGGCCATCAATGGTACGCCGGGCCTGGTATCTGCCTTCCAGTTCTTCAGAGGGTCCCACTTCCAGGATCTTATCCCCTGATACGGCCACGCTGCCGTTTTCGATAAATCGTCTTTCTTCATCCATGGTAAGCACCATGGCATCGTGAACCAGTATGTCAGCATGAATGGGTTGTCCGGATGAGGTCATATCATTTGATTTTGCCGTTCAATCCAATAAGGTTCCATCCTCCAGGTAAGCCAAATATATAGCCTGCATGATGAAAAATCCAGAATAGAACAGAAATTTACCAGGCAAAATTAAACATTTTATTGGCTTTACGGCTTGCGAACCCGGCTAAGCCAAGGTCCCTTGCAAGGTTTTGACAACCTGTGGAATGCTTCAATTTACATTCCATAAAAAAACCAATCTTGGTGAGATTTTTGTGTCTTTGAGCCTTAGTGGCATTTCATGTTGCCACCAAGACGCCAAGGCACTAAAGTTCACTAAGCATTAAAGCCAAAACACATTAAATCTGGATGTTACAAAAAACATAAAAACATGCGAAACTTTTGTCAGTATATTCGGATGGCCCGGTGTTTCCTTTACTATCTTTTTATTATTTTAGCACCATAAACGTAAACCTTACACGATATGATGCAGCAACTGAAAGAAACAGCGGGTTTTTTAAAGGACAAGACAGGATATGCGCCTGAAATCGGAATTGTGCTGGGCAGTGGCCTCGGCGGGTTGGTTGACGAGATCGACGTCGATCACCGCATTCCTTACAAGGACGTCCCTAATTTCATGTCCTCCACCGTGGAGGGGCACTCCGGCAACCTGATCTTCGGCTCGCTGGGCGGGAAAAAGATCGTGGCGATGCAGGGGCGTTTTCATTATTATGAAGGATACGATTTGCACAAGGTAACCTTCCCCATCCGCGTGATGCACTTGATGGGCGTTCGCACGCTGTTCGTATCCAACGCTGCAGGGGGGCTGAACAAGGCTTTCGAAGTAGGCGACCTGATGATCATTCGCGACCACATCAATAACTTCCCGGAAAATCCGCTTCGTGGACCCAACCTGGATGAGCTGGGCCCACGTTTCCCGGAAATGAGTGAAACCTACTGCCCCGAGCTGATTACCAAGGCAAAGAAGATCGCTGCAGACAACAAGATCAAGTTCCAGACCGGTGTATATATTGGGAGTCCCGGCCCTACCCTGGAGACACCGGCGGAATACAAGATGTTCCGCATCCTCGGTGCCGACTCCACTGGTATGTCCACCGTACCTGAAGTGATCGTCGCGCGCCACGCCGGCATGAAATGCTTTGGCATCTCCGTAATCACCAACCTGGCTGAGCCCGTCGATGGCCCGACGAGCCACGAGGAAGTCCAAAAGCAGGGTGCCGCAGCCTCTTCAAAGATGACCCTTGTTTTTAAGGAACTGATCAGGCAAATGTAACATTACATTAGTAGAGACAGGGCTTGACCTGTCCACAATTGGATGTTTGGGGTTAACGAACTTGTGATGGGGTTTGCAGAGATCCGGGTTGCGGCGGTGTGTTGATGGGGTTAAGAGGTTAAGGGGTTGTGGGGTTAAATGGGTGTGATGTTTGGGGTTTGCGGGTGCGTGATTGAGCTGCAAATACCCGGTTTGCTGCGGTTTATGCTCTTGACTATGGCTGAAACTTCGGTATTATTTGCTTAACCCTTTGCATCCGTGTTCTCTTTGTGCTATTTAATTTAATAAGACACGAACCCAGCAAGTGCGGCACTGATGCGACTGATTTGCGCGGATAAAAAGATGAAGAGGATTTGTTATATCTTCTTTTTGAATTGAAGCATACAAATACCACGTTGAGCCCCCACCCGAAAAACACCTATCGATTTCATTTTTCGACATAAGTAAAACAATTACGCCTTGATATTTCGACAGGATTTTTATATATTTGCCCATTCATTTTGACATTTTTAGGATTTCCGTTATGGAGCGAGCAATTTATAAAGAACTGGATACCTGGAGAACAGGCGATTACAGGAAGGTACTGCTTTTACGGGGGGCACGACAGGTAGGGAAAACATACATTATCAGGGAGTTGGGCAAGGAGTTCAAATACTTCCTCGAGGTAAACTTTGAATCAGAGCCCGAGGTTCAGTCATTTTTTGAGGGCAATCTTCATCCGGCAGACATTTGCACCAAGCTTTCGGCCTATTATGGCGTGCCGGTGAATGAAGGTGAAACCCTGTTGTTTTTTGATGAGGTTCAGACGTGTATTCCGGCCATACAGTCGCTGCGGTTTTTTCACGAAAAAATGCCTGCCTTGCACCTGGTTGCTGCCGGTTCGCTGCTGGAGTTTGCCCTCGAGGAGTTACCTTCTTTCGGTGTAGGTAGGATTCGCTCGCTGTTTATGTATCCGCTCTCTTTCAATGAGTTTTTGAAAGCGGCCGGCCAGGATGCCTTAATAAAGTTAAAAACACAGGCTTCGCCGCAAAAACCGCTTGATGATGTGTTGCATAAAAGCCTTATTGAATGGTTCAGAAAGTTTATCATCATTGGCGGCATGCCCGAAGCCGTAAAAACCTTTCTCAACACAAGAGACCTGCTAAAAGTACAAGATGTGTTAGACGACTTGGTAATCACCCTGCAGGATGATTTCGCAAAATACAAGAAAAGAATCAATACCTTTCGCCTGAAAGATGTTTTTCTTTCGGTGATGAACCAGGGCGGTGGAAAGTTCAATATACATGCTTCGTCAAACAGCGGCAACCATCAACAAAAAAAGGAAGCCTTAGGGATGCTTGAAATGGCAGGATTGTGCTACAAGGTACATCATAGCTCGGCAAACGGCATTCCTTTGGCGGCAGAAAAGAATGCGAAAAACTTCAAAGTGATCTTTTTTGATACGGGTTTGTTGCAACGCTATTTACAGGTGGACATTTCCCGGTTTTTACTTGCCGACGACATCAGCACCATCAACAAAGGCAATTTGGCAGAGCAGTTTGTGGGCGTGGAAATGATCAAACATAGGTTTTCGGCGCAGCATCCCGACCTTTATTACTGGCAAAGGGAAAAACGCGGATCGAGTGCGGAGGTGGATTACCTGATGCAATTAAACAACAATATCATACCCATTGAAGTAAAATCAGGCACGCAGGGAAAAATGCAATCTTTGAATCGATTCATTGAATCAAAAAAAGCGGGGTTTGGCATCAGGGTGTCCCTGGAAAACTTTGCCCAATATCATAAGATCCGGGTGTTTCCGGTGTATGCCGTTGATAACATATTAACCCGTCCTGATTTTTGTTGACAAAAGTGTAAACCTATTTCAGGACGAGACAACGAGACATTCATTTTTCACTTTTCATTCTTCATTTTTCATTCTTCATTTTTCATTCTTACTTCTTGCTCCCCGAAGTTCATCCACATCCCTCCTCAACCTGTTCACCTGCCTGGCCAGCTCCTGCTGCGAGGCCTCTTCGCCGGGCATCTCGTTGCTGATGTAGTTGACGAACTTCCACACCTCCCTGACATCGTTCACATGCACGTCATAGGGTTCATAGATGGGGTTCAGGGAATACAGGCGCAGGGTGCCGTTCT
>PUPG01000053.1 GCA_003553005.1 Bacteroidales bacterium | reverse complement strand
TCGACCACATTTTTTGTGCCTGTTTTATCAATCAGGTTTGCGCGATGCCCTTCAACCGTGCGGGCACTGATAAACATTTTTTTGGCGATTTCCTGGGAGGACAGGCCTTCGGCAATATGCACCAGTACTTGATGCTCTCTTTTGGTAAGGGTTTCATTAAACTCCTTGATCAACAGGTTTTCCCTTTCATCTTGCTCGGGTGAAATATCCTGCATCAAAGAACGTGAAAAATAGTTCTTGTCGGCCATTACTTCCCGTATCGCTTTTTCCAGCTCCTTCCCCGACACATTTTTTTGCAGGAAACCATGTGCTCCGGCCTCTGCCATCGACTGGCAATAATGACTTTCACCAAACATGGTGAGGGCAATGATCTTTAGCCTGGGATGATTCTGCAACGCCAGGCGTGTCGCCTCAATGCCATTTAGTTCGGGCATTTTGATGTCCATCAGCACCATGTCGGGTTGCCAATCATCGAGATGGTCCAGAAACACCCGGCCGTTGCACGCTTCACCAACGACCTTAAAGTCTGGCACGCCGTTCAGAAGCAGACTCAGGCCTTTCGAAAATATGGAATGATCATCTACCAGGACGATTTTGATTATTTCCATCAGGTTCAATTTTTTGAGGTGGCATTACGGCATGGCAGCCGACATTTCCAGGGCAAAACCCGATTCCGCGCCGCTGTAAATTTCGTATTTGCCGTTTATGGATTTGATTCGACTGATGATGTTTGATAATCCGAGGCCTTTATGCGCTGCAGTCAATTGGTGGGTGTCAAAACCAATGCCGTTATCCGAATACTGCAGCCTGATTTCTTGGTTACCTCCCGATAGTTTCAATTTTACATGTGTTGCTTTGGCGTGTTTCAGAGAGTTTGTGATCAGTTCCAGGCTGATCCGGTATAGTGCAAGCTCCACATGCCTGGAATACCTTGTCTCGGGATGATCATTTTGCAGGTCGACCTGAATGCCCCCCATGCTGTTAATTTTCTGCACATAGCCATCGAGGGCTTCGTGCAACCCAAAGTCACTTAAAATGTTTGGCGTAAGGTTATTGGCAATGGCCTTGGTGTTTTCGATGGCATCATCGATCAGGTCGTGTGCCGCATCAATGAGCTCTTTGCGTTCGTGTGCACCCCTGTCCCTGGATGCAATCAGTTCCAGGTGGATTTTTACGGTGGACAAAAGGGGGCCGAGTCCATCGTGCAAGTCCTCTGAAAAACGTTTGCGTTCGCGCTCCTCAGTTTCAATGGTGTTGCTGAGCAAGGTCTCATTCAGGCGGGTAATTTGCTCATGGCTTGCGATAAGATCGGCCGTGCGCATATCCACTTCTTTTTCCAGCTTAATGTTAAGCTTGCGTTTAATCCGGTAACGTCTGTAAAGGAACAGTACGATGATCATCACGATGATGGTGATAAAGATAAATGAATTTCTCAGGCTTCGCTCTTTGGCAATCTGAAGTTTTTGAATGGCATTTTCTTTTTCCCGTTGCTCTGTTTTGTAAATAACCTGCATTTCCGCAATGGCCCGGGAGTTTTCTTCTGAAAAAATGCGGTCTTTGAGTTTGTCATATTCGTTAAACGCTGTAAGGAATTGCGAATGGTTTCCGCTCAATGCGTGCAGTACGCTCATCATTCTCAAACTATAGAGCACGAGGTCACGACTTTGTAGCTCCCTGGCAATCCTTTGGCCTTCATTAAGGTAAGCTTTTGCTTTGTCCGTATCCTGTTTTTCCAGGTAGACCTCACCAATGCTGGTAGATATATAAGATATGTCCCAGGGTTGGTTCAGTTGCTTGCTTACCTGCAATGCTTTTTGGTTGACCTCAAGGGCATGATCCAGCTTGCCTTCCTGAATGTAAATTCTTCCCAGGTTGTTCCAGGCCGTGCTTAACCCGGCCGAGTCAGCCTGCTCCTCCAATATGTCTATGGCGCGGAAAATGTTAGGGAGGGCTTTTTCTGGCTGACCTCCGGAGTTATAGAGGCTAGCCAGGTTAATGAGGGTGGAGGTTACCTGCTGTCCCTGACCGCTTGCTTCCTTTTTAGCAAGGGAACTTTCGTAATAGCTGATGGCCTGTTCAGTGTTCCCTGAGATGTAATACACATTGCCAATATTGTTGAGGGTTGTGGCAATAAGGTCATCTTCTCCCAGTTCCTCCCGGAGGACCAAGGCGTTGAAAAAATAGTCCAGCGCTTCCGCAAATGCATTGGCATAGGAATAGGCCACCCCAATATTGTTCAAGGCCTCTGCCTGAAAGCGTTTGTTATTAAGCGATTGGGCAACTTCCAGCGATTCCTCACCATAGATGATGGCCTGGGCTGGTGTGGTTTTCCAGTTTTGAATGGTGAGCTGGCTTAATTTCCTGAATCGTGCTGCATCATCCATCTGATGCAAATCAGCCTCGTAATCATTTTGCTGGGCTATTCCCGCAAAGGGGATTAAAAGAAGGAAAAGGATCAGTGTGGTGAACAAGCCTGCCCGGTAATTATCGATCGAATGAATCATCGGTTGTCTTTTGTGATTTTGGGCGTTAAAGGTAAGTCTTTTTGTCTTTTTGTCTTTTCGTCCTTTACTCCTTCTACATCCATTGTCCGAATTTGTACATCTTATGTCCTGAAACGAACGCTTAAATGGGGTGTGTTAACCTCAAAAGATCAGTAAGTCAGGAGTATATGCTGTTTGGTGCTTTTTTTGATAAAATAGGATAAATCCTAATGATCAGACAGCCATGGTATCTCTCAAACTTGTATTTCGGCAAATGCTCAGACAAAAGTTTTCAGCCTTTGTCAATATCCTCGGACTAAGCATCGGGATAGGCGGTTTTATCATCATCGCCATTTATGTATATGATGAAAGCAGGTATGATCGATTTCATGAACACGAAGCGCATATCTACAGGGTCACCAGTAACTTGTTTAACCCGGACATTCTTTCCGTCCAGCTTCCGGCCAGGTTTTATGATCACCTGGCAGCCGACCTTCCTGAGGTGAAAAAAGTGACCAGGTTGTTTAGTTCAGGTGTTGAATATGACCTGGAGCACGAAGACAGGGTGGCACGGGTGCGGGATGTGCATGCCGATCCCGATTTCCTGGAGATGTTTTCCTTTACCTTGCTTTCTGGCTCGAAGGAAGATTTTGCAACCAATCCCCGTGCCGTGTTCCTGACCGAGGACACCGCCCGGCAATTATTTGGCGAGGAAGATCCAATTGGGAAGCAGGTTTCCTACGAAGAGGATGGGTTTAGACTTGGTTTCTTTGTCAGCGGTATCATACAAAATGTCCCAAAGCACTCGCATTTGCAGTTTGACGTGGTGTATAACATTGCGTATTTGCGTGAGTACAATCAAGATATGTTTGAATCGTGGGGGAATCATTCCTCTGCGTTTTACCTGATGCTGAGGGATGATGCCAACGTGGCGGAAATGCCATCCAAGTTGCAGGAGCTCTACGGAGCCGTTCACCACGAGGGGTTCCTTCGCGACATCTACTCTTTTGGCCTTCAGCCACTGAGAGATGTCTACCTGGGCTCTGCCAACCTCAGGAGTTTTTTCCCTATAGAAAGCGGTAGCAGGTCGACCATCTATATTTTTTCTGTATCTGCATTGCTGATCCTGCTGCTGGCCTGCCTGAACTATATTAACCTGAGCAGCGCCAAGTCAGCCATGCGCTCCCGGGAAGTGGGTGTGCGCAAAGTGTTGGGCGCCCATAAGGGGAAACTGGTACGCAGCTTTCTTACCGAGTCATTTATCGTATCCGGCATCGCACTACTCGTTGGGGTGATGTTGGCTGAGTTGTTCATCCCGGGCTTTAACCGCATTTCAGGCAATGATATTCGCATGTCTGACGGATGGCCCGGACTCCTGCCGTTGGTCATACCGGGATTATGGATCGTGGTCTCGGTGCTTTCAGGGACCTACCCGGCTTTTGTGCTGTCACGCTATAATCCTGTGCATGTACTTAAAGGCCATACCTTTGTCCAGGGCAAAAAACAACAGGGCGGATCCGGACTGCGATTCCGGCAAGTGCTTATCGTCGTGCAGTTTGCCATATCGATCGGACTGATCGCGAGTAGCTTCATCCTTTATCAGCAAATCCGCCACTCGATGAGGCATACCGGGTTTGACCAAGAGTCGGTGATCGTCGTGCACAACCCTATGACGGCACAAATGCGACAAGTGTACCAGGTTTTTCAGCATGAGATGCAGCAATATCCGTGGGTAACACACGTCAGTGCCGGCACACATGCTCCAGCCGACTGGATTGGCAACCAGGGCAGATTGCGACAACCCCACTTGTCGGACGAGGACGCCCGGCGTATTTACTTCTCCCCGGTTGACTTCGGTTATTTTGAAGCATTGGGCGCTAACATGCGCGCAGGCCGGACCCTTGACATGGCCTTTCCAAGGGATAGCGTGGAGTCGGTGATCCTGAATGAAACCGCAGCCCGCAGCCTTGGCGTGATGGATAGCATCGGAATTGTCCTCCAGGGATTTTGGGATGCCCACGACCGGAAGCAATTGATCGGCATTGTGGAAGATATTCATTACCGAAGTGTGCATGAGGAAGTATTGCCGATGGCCTTTTTTGTCTTGCACGAACTCATCTACCAGCCCCCCGCTTCTTATAAAATACTCGTGCGATTCAATAGCAGGGACCTCAACGAAGTGGTCCGTGCCATTGAGCTGGCATGGGACAATGCCACCATTGGCAGCGATCAACCCCACTGGTATTTCCTGGATGAGCGATATGCCGGTTTATACCGTTCGGAGCTTCAAGCCGCCAGCCTTTCCAGGGTCATGACCGTATTGGCCATCCTGATCGCCGCCATGGGCCTTATCGGAACCACATTTTATGTGATGGAGTCCAGGAGGAAGGAGTTTGGCGTACGGAAAGTGCTTGGTGCATCCCTGGCCAACCTGTCCGGAATGGTATCCAGGGAGTTTGCGTTGCTGATCCTGTTGTCCTGCCTGATTGCCTGGCCGTTGAGTTATTATTTCATGGACAGGTGGCTTGACAATTTTGCTTACAGCATATCGCTAACCCCATGGTATTTTGTTATTTCAGGTGTCATTGGCCTGATCCTGGCCCTGGGGGTAATCAACATCCTGGCCTTACAGCAGTCCAGGAAAAATATTTTGGATTCGCTGCGACACGAATAAGACAATCGCGGTTTGTGGGGCAGAAGCGGCACTCAGGTGATTCCAGCAGCCTTTGCCAGACCTTGAAACCCATTTAAACATATACAAAAGACAAGCACTCATGTTACGACACCTCATCAAATACAGTGTGCGGGCGTTAAAACGCCAGGGAGCATATGTCTTCATCAACGTATTTGGCCTGGCGGTCGGACTGGCCTGCGCCCTGCTCATTGCCCTGTTTGTCATCAATGAATTCAGCTACGACAAATTTCATGAACACCGCGACCAGATTTACCGCATCGGGCTGCACGGGAGATTCTCCGGACAGGAAGCCAAAATGGCCTACACCTCTCCGCCGCTTGCGCCAATTATTGCCGAAGAGTTTCCGGAGGTGGAAAGTTTTCTTCGCATGCATATCTGGGATGAAACGGTCATTCGCATTGAAGACAGGTTTTATACCGAAGACCATCTGGCCATGGTAGACTCTACCTTTTTCGATTTTTTCTCCATCCCATTGATCCGTGGCAATCCGGAAACAGCACTTGCTGAACCGTATTCCGTCGTGCTCTCGGAAACCGCGGCACGCCGCTTCTTTGGAGATGAGGACCCCATGAATAAGCTCCTCCAGGCAGGAGGAGAGGAAGAATATTTCCGGGTAACAGGCGTGATGGAAGACATCCCGGAGAATTCTCACTTCCGCGCCGGCATGCTGGGGTCCATCACGTCGACCCATCCCACCTGGGACCTTACACAGATCCTATCCAACAACCTCTTCAGCTATGTCAAGCTGCAAGCGGATGCAGATCCCGCAGCGGTGAGCGAACGGTTCGAGGCACTGATCCTTAAGTATATCGGACCCGTCCTCCGTGAGTTCATGGGCGTTACCGTGGAGGAATTCCTGGCGGCGGGCAATCAATTTAATTATTTTCTGCAACCACTTACCGCCATTCACCTGGATCCTTCCGTTGAATCCAGTCACCATCCACCGAATGACCCTAAATACCTCTGGATATTTGGCAGCATTGGTGCATTGATCATCGTCATTGCCTCCATCAACTTCATGAACCTCTCTACGGCACAAGCCACCAAGCGTGCCCGGGAGGTGGGAATGAAAAAGGTTGTCGGGGCGTCCAGGGGCATGCTCATACGCCAATTTATTGCAGAAACCGTGATCCTGGCCTTTGTGGCCTTGCTGGTCGCCCTGGTGCTGGTTGAACTTTCTCTTCCCTATTTTAACGACCTGCTTTCTCTGGGCTTATCGCTATCCTACTTCGGAAGCTGGTATGTCATTCCAGCCTTGTTTGTCCTGATTGGCATCATAGGATTGCTGGCAGGAGGTTACCCGGCATTCTACCTCTCTTCCTTTCATCCGGCGACGGTCCTGAAAGGCAAAAACAGCGGCAAGCAAAACATCAGGGTCCGCATGGCACTTACCGTGCTGCAGTTCGTCATCTCCATCATGCTGATCACCGGTTCCGTGGTGATGTACCGGCAGCTGGTGTACATGGTGAACAAGGATCTTGGTTTTGATACGGAAAATATTCTTGTGGTGAGAAGGGCCTATGTGCTCGGTGCACAGGTCGATGCCTTCAAAACCGAACTGCAGGGTGTGCCCGGTGTGCTGAGCGTATCGGCTTCCACCACGATACCTGGAAGAGCACCCAACAGCAACAGTTACACCCTGCCGGGTAGGGGCGATGAAACCTTTTTGCTGAATAGCACGTTCGCCGATTACGATTACCTGGAGACTTTTGGCTTTGAAGTGGCCGAGGGACGCTATTTTGACCCGGAGATGCTTACCGATCGGGAAGCCTGTTTGATCAATGAGCGAGCCGTGCGCAATATGGGCATTGATGACCCATTCGCCACACGTGTGATCAACCACGGCCATGGCCCGCCCGGCTACCCCGTGATCGGCATACTCAAAGACTTTCATTTTGAGTCTTTGCGGAATGATATCGCCCCGGCCATTGTGATGTTCAAGCAGGAAGACATGCACTGGGGATACGTCAGCATTCGTTATGAAGGCCCCATGCTGCAAACGGTGTTGCGGGAAACCGAAGCGCTTTGGGACAGCTTTGCTGCCCACCAGCCCATGTTGTATTTATTCATGGATGAGGACTTCAATCGCCTTTATCGTGAAGAAAGGCAGAATGCAAGACTTTCGGTGATCTTTACCATCCTGGCCATTTTTATCGCATCCATGGGCTTGTACGGCCTAACGGCTTTTTCCCTGCAGCAACGGGTTAAAGAGATCGGCATACGCAAGACTTTTGGTGCCGGGATATCCACGATCTGGCTGATGGTAGCCAGGGAGGTGCTGACGCTCGTGGCCCTGGCTACGCTTGTTGCCTGGCCTTTGGTCTATTGGGTGGCAGGAAACTGGCTGCAAAACTACCCATACCGCATCAGCATGCGGCTGCAGGATTTTCTGCTGGGATTTGTGATCGCACTGGTGATCGCCGTAGGCAGCATCACCTACCGGGTGATCCGCACGGCCTCGATGAATCCGTCCATATCGCTGCGTTATGAATAGAAAAGCATCCTTTGTGGCGACCGGATTGGTTCGGAGCATTATCTCCGCAGCTCAAGCGCTGCGGCTACGGGGTATGCCATAGCTTCTGTATTGCCGCCTAATACCCTGCCGCCTGGCCGTCCTTCCGGGATTCCGATGCCCCGTAATACACGCCGTGTTCCGCGTCCCACTTGATGGCCTGGTAGCCGCCAAATGGGCCGTTGGCCCACTGAATGGTGTGTCCTTTTTCCATGAGCTCCCGGATGGTTTCATAGGGAAACCCGGATTCCAGCAGTACCGTGCCCCCATCAGTCATTGCCTGTCCGGTGGGCTCTGAAGAACCGATGTGCTGTATCCTGGGTGCATCTCCGGCCTCCTGCAGGTTCATGCCGAAATCGATCATGTTGATGACCATCTGGGCCTGGCCCTGGGGCTGCATCCCGCCGCCCATGACGCCAAAGCTGATGTAGGGCTCATCGTCTTTTGTGATGAATCCCGGAATGATGGTATGAAAGGGCCGTTTGCCCGGCTCGTAGGTGTTGAAATGGTCCGGTTCAAGCGTAAATCCCTCGCCGCGATTCTGGATCACGAAACCCAGCTCCGGCGGCGTCATCCCGCTGCCCATCCCACGGTAGTTACTCTGTATCAACGACACCATATTGCC
>PUPG01000051.1 GCA_003553005.1 Bacteroidales bacterium | reverse complement strand
TTGTTTTTCTGCGTGCTCCAGCTGCTCAAATTGTGTTTCATCCAGCAGCGTCACCTGGTTGTTGGCAATCCAGCCCTGGTAGTGGTCATGGCTCAGCTCGATATGGTACCAGTTGGTGCGGAGCTCAAGGATATAAAAACGCTCTCCAAAAAGCAGCTGGGACACCATCTCGCTTCTATGATCAGGGTGCATGCGCAGCGCTGCAGCTGCTATAAGGCAAATTCCGTGTTTCATTACATTGGTATATTGTCATTGTGAACATTCCACCACCCAACAACGCTCAAATCCCTCAGTCTTAACCTCATCCCCTTAACCCAGCAACCCTTTAACCCAACAACCTGCCACCACAAACAGCTCTTCATTAGCACCTCAGGCAACCTCAAACCTCAAACTTCAAACTTCAAACCCTAACCAGCTATGCATGGCGTCATAAAATTAGGGAAATTTTCACTGCCTCAAAAACAATTCTGGTCAATTATTTGTAAATTCGTTACCTGTTGGCGGAGCAGGGCCGTTTTGGTTTTGCGCGCTCCAGATAAAAGATGACACAACGATTATGACAAGACTCTTTCATTGGTTGCAAAAACAATACGCCAATATTTACAAGGGCTTTCTGGTTTTGCTCACCATCGTGTTACTCGTACAATTGTTCCCGCGTCAACCCGGGTTTGAGTATGAATATCAGCAGGCCCGGCCCTGGATGCATGAGGACCTGATTGCGCCCTTCACTTTTGCGGTGTTGAAGACCGATCAGGAGTTGGAGCGGGAGCGCGAGCAGATTAAGGAAGAGTTTGTGCCGTTTTTTGAGCGTTTGCCAGAAGTGCAGGCATCCATGATAGACGCTTTCCACGAGCGATTCGATGCCGCCTGGGAGGAGGCTTACCCTGAAGACCCGCAACCACGCCTGCGGGAGAGGAGCAGGGACACAGGAGAAGAGATCCTCCGCCACCTTTATGATGCGGGCATCATTTTCCTGGATGAAGATTTTCGTGACAAGCCAGGAAACTTTGAATTGCGTGTGGTAGAGGACAATGTGGCCCGTACGCGTGTGCTGGGAGGCCTTTACACCATTCAGGAGGCCTATATTTATGTGGTTTCTGTGCTCGAAGATCATGCAGATCGCGTGGACGCAGAATTGCTGCAGCCCATTCTTGAAGAATCCCTTACCCACAATGTGGTGTATGATGAAGCATTGTCGGAGCGTAACCTGCAGGCCCGTCTCGACGAAATATCGGTGACCCGTGGCATGGTGCAGGAGGGGGAGAAGATTGTCTCCAAAGGAGAGCTGATCAACCAGGAAACCTACCAGATCCTGGAGTCATTCCGGGCTGAATACCAGCGACAGATCGGGGATACGGCGCTTGAAGCCCTGATGTATGGCGGCCAGTTTGTGCTGGTCAGCATCTCCATGATCGTTTTGCTTTTGTTTTTGTATTTCCTGCGGAAGGATGTGTTTTTCGATAACAGGAAAATTCTCCTCATTCTCCTGTCTATCCTGCTGATGGTATTTATGACCAGCTTTGTCATCCGCTTCAACATCGACTACCTGTACCTGGTGCCTGTATGCCTGGTGCCGGTGATCATCCGGGCATTTTTCGATAACCGGCTGGCATTGTATATTCACATCATCACGATCATCCTGATCGGATTCCTGATCCCGCGAAGCTTTGAGTTTGTCTTTCTGCAGTTTGTGGCTGGCATCATTGCCATCCTGAGCATGGCCAGTCTCAGGCGGCGCTCCCAGTTGTTTGTCACGGTGGCCCTGATCTTTGCCACCTATTCAGCGGTCTACTTTGGCCTGTCGCTGGCTCACACCGGATCCTTTGAAAACCTGTACTGGGCTGATTTTGCTTATTTTGCTGGTGGTGCTTTTCTTACGCTTTTTGCCTATCCGCTGATCTTTCTGTTTGAACGCATGTTCGGGATGCCCACCGATTTTTCGCTCCTGGAATTGGCGGATACCAACAATACCCTGTTGCGCAACCTGGGCATGAAGGCACCGGGGACCTTCCAGCACTCGCTCCAGGTAGCCAACCTGTCGGAGGAGGCCATCATTGCCATCGGAGGCAATAGCTTGCTGACGCGAACCGGCGCCCTGTATCACGATATCGGAAAGATGAAGAATCCCCACTTTTTCACAGAGAACCAGACTTCCGGGGTGAATCCCCATGATGAGATTGCATTTAAGGAAAGCGCACGCATCATCATTTCCCATGTGATAGACGGCATTGAGATGGCCAGGAAAAATAACCTCCCGGAGTACATCATTGACTTTATCCGCACCCACCACGGAACGACTACTGCTCGTTATTTTTACAATATGGAGGTCCAGGAGAACGAAGACGGAGAGGTGGAACGGGCTGATTTCATTTACCCCGGTCCGCGCCCTTTCAGCAAAGAAACTGCCGTGGTGATGATGGCCGACTCAGTAGAGGCGGCTTCGAGAAGCTTGGGTAAGCCGGATGAAAAGAAAATCAATGAACTCGTAGACGGCATCATCGATACCCAGGTGCAGGAGAAGCAGTTTGACAATGCCGACATCACCTTCAAGGACATCACAACCGTCAAGAACATTTTCAAGCGAATGTTGCTGAATATCTACCACGTGCGCATTGCCTACCCCTCCCTCAGCTGATACCGGTTCAGGGATGCTGCCTCCTCAAGGTAAGCTTTTGTATCTGGTCCCAGGTGAAACAGGAGGTCCAGAATGCTTAAATTGGATTGAAATCCATGTTTGTCTGAAAAAACCTGGTAATATGGCGGCCATTGGGTGGCTATGGGATGACGCCTCCGGTGCAGTTTGGGGGTCATGTCCTCACGAAGGTCCGGGCAAGCAACCTCTTTTTTGTACACCGCAGTTTCTCTGAGTGTTGTTTTGATGCCGGTTTCGTTGAGCAGCCGCTCCAAAAGCTGCTTGTTGAGCAACCAGATCTTGCCTGCCGGGGGAGCGGCATAGAAAGGTTCAAGCAAATCGCCGTAGTAAAGAAAATAGGGTGCATTTTTGTACGCTGCGGAGATGGCCCGCCAGTGCCTTTTATGCCATGGCTCATGATCGCTGATGACGACGTCTTTCGTCATTGTGCTGTTGCCCAGGGGCTTGGAAACAGGTACGACCAGGTCGAGCAACCCATTTGCCGTCAGGATGCTGCACCTGTTGCGCCAGGTTTGTTTTGGCCAGGTTTCGAAGAGCTCAATCCATGCGGTTTCGGCACGGACCAGGTGCAGCATATACTCCAGCGGTGGCAGATAGGCTGTAGGCAGATACAGTTCAGGGTATTTAACGTTCTGTGATGAAGTCGACATGCGATCGCAATTTCTCAATTCAGGCATTGTGATTCCGGCAAAAAGACACTACCTTTGAATACAAGACCCCCGGCAGCATTTTTCCAGGCTTTGTTTTTCCAGGTATTCTTAAAAGATACAATCCCTGGCTGCCCGAATAACCCGAGTGCAAAGCTACGCATCCGGACAACAATTACAAAAAACCGATGTCATGAAAATCCTCCAGGCTGCACAAATCCGTGAAATCGACCGTTATACCATTGAAAATGAGCCCGTGGCTTCCATTGACCTGATGGAGCGTGCGGCCAAAAAGTGTTATGAATGGATTCGTCGACACATGAAGCGCAAAAGGCATGTCCGTGTGTTCTGCGGCATGGGCAATAACGGGGGAGATGGCCTGGTGATCGCCCGCATGTTAGCCGGTACCGGTCACCAGGTGACGGTGTATAAAGTGCAGCACACCGCCAGGGCTTCGGAAGATTATATGATCAATGAAAAGCGGCTTACCGGTGTAAAAAACCTGCATTATGCTGCCATAGAGGAAGGTGAATCAATGCCGGAGATCGCCGACGATGATCTGGTGATCGATGCGCTCCTGGGAAGTGGTCTCACCCGGCCTCTTGAAGGGCTTCTGGCGGAAGTGGTGCGCCACATCAATGCGGCGCGGGCTGTGGTCATCGCCATAGACTTTCCATCCGGTCTGTTTTGTGAGGATAACAGGGAAAACAATGAAAAATACATTATCCGTGCTGACTATACACTGACCTTCCAGCTGCCCAAACTGGCTTTTATGTTTGCCTCCAACGAACAATACATTGGGGTGTGGTACCTCATCGACATTGGCTTGCATCCTGAAGCGATTCGTCAAGCGGAAACAAAACACCATTACCTCCAGGCTTCCGATATCCGGAACCTCTATCGCGGCAGAAAGCGGTTTGCGCACAAAGGACATTTCGGACACGCTTATTTGATGGCTGGCAGTTACGGCAAGACCGGTGCTGCTGTGCTGGCAGCACGTGGCGCCGTAAGGTCAGGCCTTGGATTGCTTACGGTCCAATTGCCTTCCTGTGGGTATGATGTGATCCAGACCACCGTGCCCGAAGCCATGTGCGTGCCCGACGAGCAAGCGCGTTTTGTGTCGGAGGTGGCTGACCTGAACGGCTATCATGTGGTGGGTACCGGGCCGGGCATCGGAACCCATGAGCAGACCGCCAGGGCATTGAAGCTGCTGATACAAAATACTGCCGTCCCCATGGTGCTGGATGCAGATGCTTTGAATATCTTAGCTGAAAACCTGACCTGGTGTGGATTTTTGCCCAAAGGGTCCGTGTTTACGCCCCATCCGGGAGAGCTGGACAGGCTGGCCGGAAAGTCCAATAATGATCATGACCGGCTGGATAAAGCGATTGAACTTGCGCACCGCTTCCAGGTGCACATCGTGCTGAAGGGGGCGCATACGGTGGTGATCGCACCTGATGGCCGCTGTTTTTTCAATTCTACCGGCAACCCCGGAATGGCTACCGGGGGAAGTGGCGATGTGCTTACGGGTATGATCGTCGCCTGGCTTGCGCAAAACTACTCTACGCTGCACAGCTGCCTGATGGCTGTTTACCTGCACGGCAGGGCCGGAGATCTTGCCGCCAACAGAAAGGGGCATGAAGGACTGATCGCGGGAGACCTCATTGAGCAAATCCCCAAAGCCACAAAAACGACCCTTCGAAAATAATCCGGATTGGATCAAACCCGGAACCCCCGCACGCCGAATGGCACCTGGTCGTGGTTTGCGATCACAAGTCGTTGGTCTGTTTCCCAATTCGATTCCAGGTTCGCATTAATCTTTACCTTGCATACCTTATCCAGTTCAGCCTTCCCCATTAACTTGTTGTCACGGTAAAAGGAAACTTCCACTTCGCGTGCATAAAATGTTTCGGTCACGACAAAACGGTTGTTGATTTGCCGCCACCTTCCGCGCCGGTCGATGCGCCGCAAGGCATTGAGTTTGGGTTGCAACACAATTTGTGACATGTCCAGCGAGGCGCCCCGAATGTCGGTAATGGCCATCTGCACCTTTACATCCTGCGCATATCCGCCGGAAACATTAATCAGGCCCAGCAGCCTGGTGTTTCCATGCACCTTCTTGTCATAACTGATCGTTCCGTACAACATGCTTGCCCTGGATTTGGTATAAGCCCAGGCTGTTTTTGGCTCTTCAGGCAGCATGTCACGGCAGTGCCCCAGAAACCGCATCTTGTCCGGGTGCAAAATGGCTCCCGGCACATAATTTTCCAGCGATACAGTCAGCAGCCGCAATCCCGGAATGTGCCTGCTGATAAACTGATGTAAATTCATTTAGTAGCATTTAATAGGGTTTCCATACAAATATAATAAATAAATTAAAATAAATATAATTAATAAATGGTTATTATTGTTATATATATAGACATATAGTTTATTGATGTGCTATATTTGTCTGGATGCACCATTGCGAGCAAGCATTTTTCTTGTATTTTTGCACGTATCTTTGAATGGCATTAAAATCACTGGAATTTTATGGAAATAAGCGGCAACATCATCAGAATATTACCGGAAAAGAGTGGCGAAGGGCGGAATGGCCCCTGGAGAAAGCAGGAGTTTATTGTAGAAACCGATGGGCAATATCCCCGGAAGGTATGTATCGCAGCATGGGGGGATAAAATCGATCAGTTTGCCTTGAAGGAAGGCGAGCGGATCACTGCTGCGGTAAATATCGAAAGTCGCGAATTTAATGAGCGTTGGTATACCGATGTGAAGGCATGGAAGGTTACCCGGGAAGCTGCGGACGAAGCGCCTGGCCATGCAGCGCAGGGCGCGCCGCCACCCTTCGATGCGCCCCCGCCTTCTGAGGAGCCGCCAGGCGACCAGGAAGAAGACGACCTGCCGTTTTAAATCCCTTATGGCAATCTTAATGGTGGGAGCCTCTCTCTGATCTTTAAATGGCGATTGGGTAAATCGCTGCACTAGGTGTGTAAGCTGTTCGAATCCCTGAATGCATCCAGGTTTTCTGGCAACTGATCAAAGCCGGTAATATCAGTGATGTACACATATAGGAATTCCAGGTAGGGAATAAAAAAGCTCTTTTGGCGCATTTCTTCTGTGATCAGCCGGCTACCATGGTCAAAAAACTCCACCACCATGAGCAAAACAGCGAGGATCAACCCCCACTTCAGCAGACCAGTTGTAAAACCGGCAAGCCGGTTGATAAATCCCAACATGAGCGCTTTGAAGAGCTTGGTCATCAAGGTGCCCAGCAACCTGATCAACCAGGCCACTGCGATGAAGACAATGATGAAGGTCACAATTTTGACCACCCGGATATTCCAGTCAACCAGTGTTTCAGCCACCCCTGTCACCAGGTTGCTGGCCAGGATGGCAAGCAGCACGCCGACGACCAAGCCACCCAGCGTGGCGATCTCATGAAAGAAGCCCTTCTGGTAACCCCTGATGGCCCCCAGCAGCAAAATCACCACAATGACTATATCTATCGTGTGCATATTCACCTGTGTATACGTTCAGTCCGGCTTATTGGTTACCCATTTCCACGATGGCATCGAATTCCTCCCTTTTCAGGGGCAGCACGGATAACCGGGCTTGCCGGACCAGGGCAATGTTTTCCAGTCGGGGGTCCTTTTTGATCCTATCCAGACTTACCGGTTTGGCCAACTCCTCTACCGGCACCACATCGGTGACTACCCACCGGTCGTCATCTGTTGTCGGATCGGGGTAATGCTCGCGCACCACGCGCGCAATACCGACCACCTCCCTGGCTTTTACACTATGATAAAAAAGCACCAGGTCACCAACTTTCATGGCCTTTAGGTTGTTACGCGCCTGGTAGTTGCGAACGCCATCCCAGTGGGTGCGTCCATCTTTTACAAATTGCTGCCAGGAATACTCCGAGGGCTCGCTTTTTACTAACCAGTAGTTCATGTGATTATTGTCTAAATGTCAAAATGTCAAAAAGTCGAAATGTCGGCAGGTTAGGAGCGCCTAGCCAACTGCTGTTCAGTTAAGGATGTTGTAGGTGAGCTCCTTGATAAGCTGCCCATGATCGGTTGTTTCATTGTTCCATCCTTTAGACTTCATATCGTATTCGCGCAATAGGGAAAATATGCCAATGACCTTGGCAGGGGCATAATTGCTTGCTGCCTGTGCATAATCTTTGGTAAAAAAAGGTGGGATGCCGAGTGCTGCCGCCACATTTTTCTGGCTCTTGTCGCGCAGACTATGATATAACAAGACTTTCGAAAAGTATTGATACAAGATCGCCGTGGTCATGATGAACGGATGGTTTTTGGGATTGTCGGCAAAGTACTTGGCGATCTGGTAAGCCTTTTTGCTGTTGCGTGTACCCAGGGCGTGCTGAAATTCAAAAATGTTAAAGTCTTTGCTGATCCCAATGTTCTGCTCAATCACCTCCGTGGTAATCTCAGATCCTTTTTTCAGGTTGATAAATAGCTTTTTAGCTTCATTTACGATTTTTCCCAGGTCGGTACCCAGGTGATCGGCCAGCATCTGCAAAGCTTTTGGACCGATCTTATACCCGTGCCTGCTGACATAATCCGAGATCCAGCCGGGGACCTGGTTGTCATACAGCTTCTTGCCGGTAAACACAACCCCTTTTTTGGAAAGGGTTTTGAAGAATTTTGTGCGCTGGTCGAGTGTCTTGTATTTGTAGCAAATCACCAGGATGGTCGATTCGAGCGGGTTTTCCACATAGGGCAACAGGCCGTCAATCTGTTGCAGGTGATGAGCCTCTCTCACGATCACCACGTTATGGCTGGCCATCATGGGATAGCGTTTGGCTGTGCTGATGATGGTCGGAATGTCCGTATCCCGGCCATATAACACACTCATGTTGAACTCCTTCTCTGTGTCGGTAAGCACGGTGTCTTCAATGAAGTCCGAGATCACATCAATGTAGAAACCCTCTTCTCCCATCAGGAAATATACCGGGTGAAGCACTTTGTTGCGTATATCCCTGAGGATATTGTAGAAATTCTTCTCAGTCAT
>PUPG01000223.1 GCA_003553005.1 Bacteroidales bacterium | reverse complement strand
CCTGGCCATGGTGGGCAACGAAGGCTTCGACTTTACCGGCGTAGCCCTGTCAGAAGTCCTGATGGCCTTCATGATCGTGATCATCGCCACCTTCCTGTCCCTCTCCACGTCATTTTATCTTGGCGACAAGCTGTTTTCCACCACACGATTCGGAGAACTGGCCCTGGATGCAGTGCAGGAGAAAAGCTCCGGCTATACTTCGGCCGACGCCACCATGTCTACCCTGATAGGAAAAACGGGTGTTGCCTTCACCATGCTGAGACCCAGCGGAAAAGTCGAAATCGATGACGACATCTACGATGCCACAGCACTTACCGGCTTTGTTGACAAAGGAGAAGCCGTTAAAGTAGTCAAATACGAAACATCGCAGGTTTTCGTGGTCAAAGCTTAACCATCGCAACCATCAAAGCACAAATTCGTAATCACTTCGCGCAATGCATAAAAACCGAATGCTTTCCCCGCTATACACAGACATGTACCAGCTGACCATGGGGCAGGCCTATTTTATGGAACAACGGCAAGACCAGCCAGCTTCCTTCGATTATTTTTTCAGGAAAAACCCCTTCAGGGGAGGCTATGTGATCTTCACGGGGCTCCATGAGCTCCTGGAACAGATCCATGGACTGCGTTTTGCCGCGGATGACATTGATTTCCTCCACAAGCAGGGCTTTCATGCGGATTACCTGGAGTTTTTGAAAACATTTTCCTTTCGCGGAGACATTACCGGCATGCGGGAAGGAGAGATCGTCTTCCCGGTAGCACCGATCCTGCGGGTTGACGGGGGACTGCACGAAGTGCAGCTCATCGAAACCCTGTTGCTGAACGTACTGAACTTTCAGTCCCTGATCGCCACCAAGGCCAGCAGGATCAGGTATTCGGCCGGCAATCGCAAGCTCAGCGATTTTGGATTGCGTCGTGCGCAAGGGCTGGGAGGCATCCAGGCCTCCAGGGCGGCCGTCATAGGGGGCTTCGACACCACATCCAACATGCTGGCCGCCATGGAACACGACATCACCCCGGCCGGTACGATGGCACACAGTTTCATTGAAAGCTACAGCAACGAACTGGAGGCCTTCCGGGCTTATGCCAGGATCTTCCCGGACAGCTGTGTGCTGCTGGTGGATACATACAATACTTTGAAGAGCGGCATTCCCAATGCCATCAAGGTGGCCGGCGAACTGGAAAAAGAAGGATACCGCCTGAAAGGCATTCGCCTCGATAGCGGCGACCTGGCCTACCTGTCCAAAAAAGCACGCCGTATGCTCGATGATCACGGCCTGAACGACGTAAAAATCGTAGTGTCTAACCAGCTGGACGAACACGTGATCAAAAGCTTGCTGGACCAGCAGGCTCCCATTGATATCTTTGGCGTGGGCACCAGCATGGTGACCGGTCGTCCGGATGGGGCCATAGATGGGGTGTTTAAGCTATGCTATGCCGGTGCCGATCCGCGCCTGAAGATCTCTGAAAATGTGCAGAAAACCACCCTCCCCGGGAAAAAGAAGGTGTACCGGTATCTGGATAAGCACGGGTGTTTTTACGCAGATTGTATCGCGCTGGATGATGAACAGCAGCCTGGTGGCATGACCCATCCCTATCAGAAAGATAAAAGCCTGAAACTGGCGGGCAGGGACCATGAGGAGGTCTTCATTACCCACATGCAAGACGGAGAGGCCACCGGCAATGGCGAGACAAACCCTTTCAGGCTGCGCGAATTCGCCACGGCACGGTTGCAAAAATTGCCAGAAGAACACAAAAGATTTGATTTCCCGCATATTTACAAGGTGGGGATTTCGGATAAACTTCTGGCACTCAGGGATGACATGGTACAAAAGTTGCAGGACTTTATGTAGCATGGTACAATAGCATCCACGCCGTTGATCCCATGCCCTGAAAAGCCGGATAATGGCTCGTCTTACGAAACCAAGGCCAGGCATTTCAACTTTTCAACCATTTAAACATTTTGAAAAATATTCAGCTTATGCGTGCTTTACTCATTGTAGACGTCCAGTATGACTTTTTGCCAGGCGGCGCGTTGCAGGTACCCGATGGTGACCAGGTGATTCCGGTAATCAACAACATGCAGCAAGCCTTTCCGTTGGTGGTGGCTACCCAGGATTGGCATCCCGCGAATCATGGCAGCTTTGCCTCTGCCCATGCGGGTAAAAAGCCATTTGACCACACGACCCTTGGCGGACTGGAGCAGATCCTCTGGCCGGACCATTGCGTCCAGGGCTCAAAAGGTGCTGCTTTTGCTGAAGAGCTCGATATGCAATCCGTTGAAGCCATCTTCCGCAAGGGCCTTGACCCGGAAATTGATAGTTACAGTGGATTCTTCGACAATGGCAGGAAGAAAAGCACAGGACTTGCAGACTATTTGAAGGGTAAAGGTGTGGATACCGTTTATGTGACCGGACTTGCAGGGGATTTCTGTGTGGCATTCACGGTGTTGGATGCCATCAGGGAGGGTTTTGAAACTTACCTCGTAGAAGATGCGACCCGTCCGATCGACCCCGATGGCTTTGCTTCCATGAAAGCGTCCATACAGGAAAAAGGCGGCAAAATCATCCAGTCCAACGCCATCTGATTGCCATGACCATAAAAAAGATCAATATCCCCAATGCACGCCTCACGGAAGGGCAATGGTATACCTTTCGTGTCTTGAAAGTCGTATCCCTGGCCGAGGATGAAGCGTGGTTCGTGATGGAGGATCCCAATGGCTATAAAATTTTGCTTCCCAAAGGGTTTTATGAAGATTACGGATTTGCACCCGGACAATCGGTATCCTGCCGCGTGGACAAGATCAATTGCAACGGCCGGATGTTCCTGGAGCCCGAGCATCCGCATTACAAAGAAGGTCAGATCTACGATTTTGCGCTGGAACGTAAAGGCCACCGCAAAAACATCATCAACCAGGACGAACGCTTTTTCATTGTCCGTGATGTATTCCATCACACCTGGAAAGTAAGGACTTACGATGCCGCATTGTGGGAAAATCCGCCCGCACACATCCCCTGCAAGGTGAAACGCATCAAGAAAGGAAAGCTTTTCCTCGTGGTTGCCGGCGAGGAAGTGAAACATCCTGACCTGCAGCCTGGCAGATCTTATGTGTTTACCATCGCAGACGAAATGCTCAACCCGGATGATGGGCAGCGTTATTATATCCTGGAAGATGCCTCAGGCAATAAGCACCTGCTTCGCAAGAAATACTACCACCATTATGGCTTCCGGAAGGGTCAGCAGATCACCTGCCGGGTCGACAAATTCGCATCGGAAGGGTATTACTTACTGGAACCGGAGCATCCGTGTTATGCGCCTGGAAACACCTATTCCTTTGCTGTCGACCGGGTGGAAGAACTTGTCTTCACGGATGGGTTTGCCCAAAAAGTGCTGGTGCTCACGGATTGTTTCGGAGAAGAGGTCAAGGTCTTTGTTGATGAGGAAACGGCTGCATGCTACCAGGATAAGGGTCAGGCCAGGGCCCTTGTGCAGCGGATCCGGAAAAGCAGGCTGGAGGTGGAGCTAATGGCCGCCCTTACCTGAACACCACATCGCGCACAATCTCCTCGCCGAGCTCTTCATTGATTTTCCGGATGATCTTCTCGCGCGCATATTCCAATTCGTTGCGCAGGACTGACGACCGGAGCCAGACGGTCAGCTTGCCCTGCCGCACGGAGACGTTCTCGGTGTAGCGGGCAATGTGCGTGCCCATGACCTTTTCCCAGGATGCCATGATGCGCGTTTCCGTAATTTTTCCATCGAGACGATGCCTTTTCAGCACCTCCCGGATGAGTTCTCCAAGCGGACGCGTGTTGGTTTGGGCCATTTGCGGAGTGATTAGGATGACTGATTCAGAATTTTGGCGTTTGCAATGCTCCCGCCTGCCATTTCAAAAAGCTTGCATTCTGACGGTATGCTGTCAAATAGTCTTTCAAGCCGTTCCGGATGCGTGTCTGTCACAAAGACCTGCCCAAAATCTTCGCGACTCACCAGTTTCATCAACTGGGTTACCCTGGATTCGTCCAGTTTGTCAAAAATATCATCAAAGAGCAGCATCGGGTCAAGCCCCTTGATCTTTTTTGTAAACACGAACTGGGCGAGCCGGAGGGCGATGATGAATGATTTTTGCTGTCCCTGGCTGCCAAACTTCTTTACGGGCTCATTGTGAATGAGGAAGGAGAGGTCATCCTTGTGGATGCCTGCCGTGGTATATTGGGCGATCCGGTCTTTTTCCAGGGCTTCCTCAAGCAGCGACCGGAGGTCTTTCTTGGCCAGGTTCGTGTCGTAGGTGATGTCTGTTTCCTCGTTTTCGTGGCTAAGAAAGGCATAGTATTCGCGAAATACGGGCAAGAAGGAGGTAAAGAAACCGGTGCGCTCCTGGTGAATGAACTGGCCGTGTTCGATCAGTTGCTCATCCCAGATGGCAAGGGCCTCCCTGTCGAAGCGCCTTTTTTCTGCGAATATCTTCAGGAGGGCATTGCGCTGTTGCAGGGCTTTGTTGTAGGCGATCAGCTTGTACAGGTATTCCTTGTTGTATTGGGAAATGACGCCATCCACAAACTTGCGCCGCTCCTCGCTGCCACCGAGGATCAGCCGGCTGTCGGCCGGACTCAGCAACACCAGGGGATAGGAGCCAATGTGGTCAGAGAGCCGGTCATATTCCTTTTTATTCCTCTTGAAGACCTTTCGTTGTCCCCGTTTCAGTCCGCAATACAAGCTGTCGGTTCTCCCGTTCACGCGGTATTCACCCTGGATCACGAAAAAATCCTTTCCAAAGGCGATGTTTTGCGAATCCACAGGGTTGGTGAAACTCTTGCAAAAGGAAAGGTAATATATGGCGTCCAGCAGGTTTGTTTTGCCGGCCCCATTGTGACCGGCAAAACAATTGAACTTAGGTGAGAGCTCCACCTTGAGATCCGGCAGGTTTTTGAACTGCACCACACTAAGCTGCTGGCAATACATCATGATGATATCATCGTTTGGACTATTTGTTCATGCCACCGCAGACGGTAAACACCTGTCCGGTGACATACGAGGCCATGTCTGAAGCCAGGAATATGGCCATGTTGGCAACGTCTTCGGGTTTTCCTGCCCGCTTTAATGGGATTTGTTCCGCCCACTGTTTCTTCACGTCTTCCGGCAGTTTGGCCGTCATCTCGGTTTCGATGAAGCCTGGTGCGATGGCATTTACACGGACATTCCGCGCACCGATTTCCTGTGCCAGGGACTTGGTGAAGCCGATCATCCCGGCCTTGGATGCAGCATAGTTGGCCTGACCGGCATTCCCACCAATACCAACGACCGAGCTCATGTTGATGATGCTGCCCTGGCGTTGCTTCAGCATGTAGCGCTGGGCTGCCTTGCACAGGTTAAACGCAGACTTCAGGTTGATGCGCAGCACGTCATCCCACATCTCTTCCGTCATGCGCATCATCAGCGTATCACGGGTTATGCCAGCGTTGTTCACCAGGATGTCGATTTGTCCAAATTCGTCCACCACTTCCTTGACCAGGTGCTCGCTATCTGCAAAGTTACTTGCATCCGAAGCATAGCCTTTGGCTTTTACGCCAAGAGCCGCAAGCTCCTTTTCCAGTTCTTTTGCCTGGTCATCGTAGGCCAGGTCAGAAAAGGCCACGTTTGCGCCTGTTTCGGCAAATGCGACGGCGATGGCCTTACCAATCCCACGGGATCCACCCGTTATCAGGGCTGTTTTTCCTTCCAGAATTTTCATGTGTTTGTAATTTTACAAATTATTGGTTATGTGATATTTATGCTTTTAACATGACTGCTATTGGCTGTTGGCTTTTAGCTTTTGGCTTTCTTGCCAATAGCCAATAGCCAATAGCCTGCTTAGTCTGAGCACCCCGTGAAAATTATCATCCTCCTGTGTGTAGAAAAACCCCCGTTTGGGGCATTTCGTTTCATTTGTTTTAGTGATAAGCTTATTTTGCGATGAAGTTACAAACTTATCCGCGAAAACCCAATTAAATCCACTTGATCAGGTTGAAATCCTGCCGGTGAGCGAGTTCCGGATGTTTGGGAAACATGCGGAAGGCGTAATTGAAGTCCCCGGTGCGCTGCGCAGGCACTTCCGACTTGAACGTAACCTGTCCCTTCTCGCTGTTCACCTGTTCCATCTCATACACGGAGATCATCTCGCGGTCACCGCCCGGCGATTTCTGGGCAAAGACCACCTCCACGCCAAAGTCGGAGTCTTTCAGGTCCTGTACCTCAAGGGTGAGTTCTGCCAGGAAGAGGTCACCCAGCTTCAGCTCCTTGCCGGAATTGCTCAACAGTTTCTTGTCCACGACCTGGATGGTATCCCAGGCACGCAACACCTTGTTCTTCCAATACACCATTGCCCGGGCCAGCTTAAAATCGTCCTGGTGGAAGCGTTCGGAAGCATCAAACAAGGTGTGATAATATTGATTGAAATAATCGTCCATCATCCGCTTGTTGGTGTAATGCGGCGCAATGCGGGCGATGTTGTTCTTGATCCAACGGACCCACTCTTCCGGCAAGCCATTCTCATTGCGGTCATAGAACATCGGCGCAATCTCAGTTTCCAGGGTGGCGTAGAGCATCTCTGCATCCAGCTCGTTCTGGAACTCCTGGTTTTCAAAGGTCTTCTCTTCCTTGAGCTGCCAGCCAGCTTCCTCCACATAGCCTTCTGCCCACCAGCCATCCAGCACGCTGAAGTTCATCACACCATTCAGGACAGCTTTCTGTCCACTGGTACCTGATGCTTCCTGTGGTCTGGTAGGCGTGTTCAGCCAGATATCCACGCCTTTGACCAGCTCACGGCCCAGCTCCATGTCGTAATCCTCGAGGAAGATGATCTTTCCGAGGAATTCCTTCCTGCGGCTAATCTCCAGGATATGTTTGATCAGTTCCTGTCCGGCTTTATCGGCAGGGTGTGCCTTTCCGGCGTAGATGAACTGGACCGGTCTGTCTGGGTCATTCACGATGCGCGAGAGGCGTTCCAGGTCGTTAAAGAGCAGGTGGGCTCGCTTATAGGTGGCGAAGCGGCGGGCAAAACCGATGGTCAGTGCCTTGTCATCCACTGCATCCATCAGCTGATAGATTTTGCGCGGGGTTTCCTGGCGGCGCGACAGGTTTTGCAGCATCCTGCGCTCGATGTACTGCAACAGGTTCTTCCTGTTCTTGTTGCGCAGGTCCCAGAGTTGCTTGTCCGGCACGTCATGAATCTTCTCCCAGTCACGTGGACTGCTGATATTTTTCAGGAAGTCCTTGCCAAAGGTCTTGCGATAAAGCTCCTGCCAGTCACCGGCGGTCCAGCTGCCATAATGGACCCCGTTGGTGACATGTCCGATATGGATTTCATCCGGGAAATAGCCGGGATAAAGGTCCTTGAACATATTCCGCGACACCTTGCCGTGGATAAGGCTCACCCCATTGACGTGCCGCGCCAGTTTGGCCGCCAGTACACTCATGGAGTAATCTTCCTCGTGGTTCTGCGGATTCATTTTGCCCAGACCCATGAAGGCTTCCCAGCTAATGCCAAGCCGGTCGGCGTAATGTGGCATGTAGGTACGCAGCATGTCTTCGCTGAAGAAGTCGTGGCCAGCCGGAACTGGCGTGTGCGTGGTAAACAGACTGCTGGCACGTACAACTTCCTGTGCTTCGTGGAAACTGAGTTTGTCTTCCTGGACATACTTTCGCAAACGCTCCAAGCCGGTAAAGGCCGCGTGGCCCTCATTGCAATGGTACACATCCGGTTGCAAGCCAAGCGCATCAAGCAGACGGATTCCGCCAATGCCCAGGAGGAACTCCTGCTTGAACCGGTTTTCCCAATCGCCGCCATAGAGCTGGTGTGTGACAAATCGGTCCACCGGCTGATTTTCCGAAATATCGGTATCAAGCAGGTAGAGCGGCACCCTTCCCACGTCAATTCGCCATACGCGCGCGTGCAGGGTGCGGCCGGGAAATCCAATGCTGATCTTCACCCGCTTGCCTTCCTTGTCGCGTACCGGTTTGGCAAACATCCGGGCAAAGTCATGCGGATGGTAGGTGTCCAGCTGCTCTCCGTGCACTGACAGGCTCTGTGTGAAGTAGCCGTAACGGTACAGCAGACCAATCCCAACCATATCCACATTGTCGTCGCTGGCTTGCTTCAGGAAGTCACCGGCCAGCACGCCGAGACCGCCGGAGTATATTTTTATGTTTTCATTGAGGCCGTATTCCATGGAGAAATAGGCAATCTGCTTTGTCTTTTTCTTTTTGCCTTCTTCCATGTAACGGTGAAACTTCTTTTCCACCTCGGCATATTTTTTCATGAAGGCCTCATCTTCAGTCAGGCGCTCATATTCTTCCATCGACAAGGCTTCCAGCATCTCCACCGGGTTTTTCTGAGAGGATTCCCAGAGCTCCGGATGGATACGCTGAAAAAGTCGTCGTGCGTCGTCATTCCACGACCACCAGATGTTTTTGGCCATTTCGGGCAAGGAGTTCAATTTTTCTGGCACACTAATGCCAACACTTATTTTTTTCCACTTGGGTTTCATGCTTTCAACAGGGGGCATAGCTACACTTCTTAT
>PUPG01000142.1 GCA_003553005.1 Bacteroidales bacterium | reverse complement strand
CCTTCTTCCAGTTCCACAAAAATTCCAAAGTTGGTAAAATTGCGCACGGTAGCGGTAGTCTTTGTGCCCACGGCATATTTCTCGTGGATGTCCTCCCATGGATCCGGAATCAGTTGCTTGATGCCAAGCGACATCTTGCGTTCTTCGCGGTCCAGTGTCAGGATGACCGCTTCCACCTCGTCACCCACCTTCAGGAAGTCCTGTGCGGTGCGCAGATGCTGTGACCACGACATCTCAGAAACGTGAATCAGGCCTTCCACACCAGGTGCAATCTCGATAAATGCGCCATAATCGGCGATGACCACGACTTTGCCTTTCACTTTGTCTCCTACCTTGAGCTCGGGATCCAGTGAATCCCAAGGATGCGGGGTAAGCTGTTTCAGACCAAGGGCAATGCGTTTCTTGTTTTCGTCAAAGTCAAGGATCACTACATTGATCTTCTGGTCAAGGTCTACGATCTCTTCCGGATGATTGATCCGTCCCCAGCTGAGGTCAGTAATGTGAACCAGTCCGTCTACACCGCCAAGGTCAACGAATACCCCGTAAGAGGTGATGTTTTTGACCGTACCTTCCAGGATCTGTCCTTTTTCCAGCTTGGCGATGATCTCTGCTTTCTGGATCTCCAGCTCGGCTTCAATGAGGGCTTTATGGGATACCACCACGTTTTTGTATTCGTGATTGATCTTCACCACTTTGAAGTCCATGGTTTTGCCCACATAAATGTCATAATCGCGGATCGGCTTCACATCGATCTGTGAGCCGGGCAGGAATGCCTCGATACCGAATACATCGACGATTAAGCCACCTTTTGTGCGGCATTTGACAAAGCCCTGAATGACTTCATCATTTTCTTTTGCCTGGTTGATACGCTCCCAGGAACGCAGTGTACGCGCTTTTTTATGGGAGAGCACCAGCTGTCCGGAGCTGTCTTCCTGGCTTTCCACATACACCTCAATGGTATCACCGGGTTTCAGGTCCGGATTATACCTCAGTTCTGCGGCAGGAATGACACCATCAGATTTGAAGCCAATGTTGACTACGATTTCGCGGCTGTTTTTTGACACGACCGTGCCATCAATCACCTCGCCTTCACCGATGGACTTAAGCGTTTCTTCATACAAGCTTTCCATGCGCTTGCGCTCAGTCTCGGAATAGGCATCCTGTTTCTGATCCACGGCATCCCAGTCAAATTCACCAGGAACCTGCGGCTCAAAAGGACTGTCCTCTGTTACCGGCATTTCCTCGCTGCCAATGGGCTTTTGGGGATCTTCAATTTTCAGTTCTTCCGTGTTGGCTTTGGGATCAACCGCCTGGTCTGTGGTGGTCTTCTTGACAGCTGGCTTTTCTTCCGGCGTACCGGATGTTGCCTTTTCTTCCGGCGTACCGGATGGTTTTTGTTCTTCTGACATTAAATAAATACTTACTACTGTGGTCTTCCGGATCAGGGCAATGGTACCGGATGGATGACCTGATACCGGACATCCCGGGCTATGTTACCCTTCTGATTAACGGTTCCGAACGACCGGGTTAAACAATACAATTACAGGGCCCGCAAACGGGACTGCAAAATTAGTAAAAAATATGGAAACAGTAAACTATAAATCAGCATTTAAGCCGATTTTTCAGACATGATCTCGAGTTGGCCATGCACCTTATCTTTCAGCATAGCCAGGTCAACCACCTCGATCATATCTTTAACATATTCAAAATCAAGGCCCTTGAGGTACACCGGATTGATCTCCTCCACATTTTTGCGATTTTCGGCTGAAAGGATTACGGTTTTCATGCCAGCGCGTTTTGCCGCCAGGATTTTCTCCTTAATCGCACCCACGGGCATAACCTTGCCCCGCAGGGTGATTTCGCCGGTCATGGCAACCGCCGGCCGTATCTTGCGCCGGGTGAAGGCCGAGGCCAGCGCCGCAAACATCGTAATGCCGGCAGATGGACCATCCTTGGGTGTTGCTCCTTCCGGGACGTGCATATGCACATGGTAATTTCTGAAGAGGGCCGGATCAATATGCAAGGTGTCGGCATGGGCCTTCAGATACTCGAAGGCGATTGTTGCCGATTCCTTCATCACGTCGCCCAGGTTGCCGGTCAGGCTCAGACCGCCTTTTCCGCGACTCAGACTGACCTCCACAAAGAGCACTTCACCACCGGCTTGCGTCCATGCAAGGCCTGTCATCACCCCGGCAAGGTCTTTCAGGATGGTTTGATCACGGGTATATTTGGGCGCACCAAGGATGTCCTGCACATCGTCGGTCTTAAGCGCGGCAGGCACATCCTTTCCAAGGACGATATCCCTTGCCCGTGCCCGCGCTATCTTGGCGAGGGTTTTCTCGAGGCTTCTGACCCCAGACTCTCGGGTATAATCCTGGATGATCTTTTCAAGCACCTTTTTGTTGAACTTCAGCTGGCTCTTTTTTAGTCCGTGGGCCTCTAACTGCTTTGGAATCAGGTGGCGCCTGGCAATTTCCTGTTTTTCCTCCACGATGTAGCCACTGAGATCGATCACCTCCATCCTGTCGCGCAGGGCAGGTTGTATGCCCGACAAGGTATTGGCCGTGGCGATGAACATGATATTGGAAAGGTCATATTCCACCTCCAGGTAATTGTCATAGAACGTGCTGTTCTGCTCGGGGTCGAGCACCTCCAGCAGGGCTGATGAGGGGTCGCCGCTGAATGTCTTGTATCCTACCTTATCGACTTCATCCAGGACAAATACGGGATTGGAAGCGCCGGCCTTTTTCAGGTTCTGTATGATACGGCCTGGCATGGCCCCCACATAGGTCTTGCGGTGTCCGCGTATTTCCGCTTCGTCGCGCAATCCACCCAATGACATCCTGATGTATTTTCGTCCGATGGCATGGGCTATGGATTTACCCAGGGAGGTTTTACCCACACCGGGAGGGCCCACAAAGCAGAGGATGGGCGACTTCATGTCGCCTTTCAGTTTGAGCACGGCCAGGTACTCCAGGATCCTTTCCTTGATTTTCTCCAGTCCGTAATGGTCGCGGTCAAGGATACGCTGCGCCTTTTTCAGGTCGAAGTTGTCCGGGGTATACTCATTCCAGGGCAACTCCACCATGGTCTCCAGGTAGTTCATATGTACCGTATACTCCATGGCCGCAGGATTCATTCGCTGAAGCCTGGCCAGCTCTTTCTCAAACAGCTCACCCACCTGTTCGGACCAGTTCTTCTTCGAAGCCTTTTCCTTGAGTTCGTTGATCTGCTCCTCATGCGGATTGCCACCAAGCTCCTCCTGGATGGTTTTGAGTTGCTGGCCAAGGATATAATCCCGTTGCTGTTTGTCGATGTCAACCTTAACCTTGGATTGGATTTGGTTTTTGAGTTCCGCCACCTGCATTTCGCGCTTCAAGTGTTTTAACACCGTATTGGCGCGGGTGTCCACATCGGGAATTTCCAGCAGCTTCTGTTTTTCATCGACTTCAATGTTCAGGTTGGAAGAGATGAAGTTGACCAGGAAAACCGGGCTTTCAATGTTTTTGAGGGCAAAAGCCGCTTCGCTTGGCACATTGGGTGATAGCTTCACAATCTGGATGGCCATGTCCTTGATCGTGGAGATCAGGGCTTTGAACTTCTCGTCCTCTTTGGGCTTATCTGGAGATTCAAATGTATTTACCCGGGCCATAAAATAGGGCTCATCGCTGGTCATCTCCAGCAGTTCAACCCTTTTTTTACCCTGGATGATCACGGTGGTGTTGCCATCCGGCATTTGCAGAATCTTGATGATCTGTGCCGCGGTCCCGATGGCATTCAGGTCCTTGAACTCCGGATCCTCCACCTCAGCATCCTTTTGCGATACCGCACCAATGATGCGCGACCCTTTGTATACTTCACGCACCAGTTTGATGGATTTGTCGCGGCTTACGGTGATCGGAATCACCACGCCGGGAAATAGCACGGTATTTTTCAAAGGCAGGATAGCCAACTCTTCGGGGATTTCCTCCTTGGCCATTTGTTGTTCTTCTTCGGTAGATAACAGCGGAATAAATTCGCTGTCGGCATCCATGTTGTCCTTGGAACTCAATAAGTCGTTATCAAATAGGTCTCTCATATATTACGTCAAATTGTCATAAACACATTAACAGCAGCCATAATGTCGGCTTTCGTCATAAGAAGGCGGTTTGCTCCAGCCCGCTGTGAGGCCTGCACGCCAGGCCATTCAATGGTCTGTCGCAATAGGCGTGGAAATGCAGCAAATGCCGGCATATACAACTGCAACGAACGTGCCACGACGCTGGTATGGCAGAAAAAAACGCTTGGCTGCATGCAAAGCACGCGGTTTTGAAGATGGAAACGGGCCTTCTTGTGATGGGCAATTACAGGCTTTCAGCGCCTTAGAGTATTTTTCGATAGCCGAGGGTATGTTCATACACCTGCCGAAAAATCTCGATGTCGGCCTCGGTAAAAGTCATGTTTCTCCTGGCGTGCATACGTTTTGCCACATCCACGGCCTTGGCAAAATCAACCACGGTCAGCCCCGAAACACTTCCCCAGGAAAAAGAGGGGATAAAGTTTCTCATGAAGCCAGCCCCAAAGATCTGCGAACTCACACCAATCACGGTGCCGGTATTGAACATGGTATTGATGCCGCATTTGGTATGATCGCCCATAAAGGTGCCACAGAAGGTCTGTCCTGTGGGTACAAAGCTTTCCTCGGCATAATCCCACAACCGGATTTGGTCATAATTGATTTTAAGATTGCTGGTATTGGTATCCGCGCCAATGTTGCACCATTCTCCAATTACGCTGTGGCCAAGGAAACCATCATGGGCTTTGTTGCTGTAGCCAAAAATCACGGATGCTTCCATCTCGCCACCTACTTTGGAATGAGGCCCGATAGCGCTGCCCCCGTATATTTTTGCTCCCATGCGAACTGTTGACTTTTCGCCAACCCCGACGGGTCCTTTCACAATGGCGCCATCCATGATCTTTGCATCTTTACCAATATACACAGGACCGTCAGCGGCATTGATCATGGCCAGATCCACCTGTGCACCCTCCTCTACAAAAACATGTTCAGGATTCATGACCTGCACATGCCTTGGCAGTGGCTGGCTTTCCCTGCCTTTTGTGATGAGGGCATAGTCGGCAAGGATCTCACCTGGGTTCAGGACAATGATATCCCACAGGTTATCGAGCTTCCGGATTTTGCTTCGTGTATGCCTGGGTTCCACGTCATCCAGGATCTCTGTGTCCATGTTGGCAATGTCGTTTGCCGGCACCCGGTGCGCAATGAGCACCTCACCTGAGACCAGCGTCTGGTTGGGTTTCAGCTCAGCAATTTCTTCAATCAGCGTGGCATCAGGCATCACACTGGCATTGATCAGCGTATTGTCATCCTCCTGCACCATCGGATATTTTTCAGCCAGGTAGGGTTCCGTGAGCGAAGAGGTTTCTTTGCCCAGCCATATTTCCCATTTTTCCCGAATGGTCAGTATGCCCACGCGAATGTCAGCCAGTGGACGCAAAAAGGTAAAGGGAAGCAAATGATTACGGGCCTTGGCGCCGAAGAGGATGTAATTCATTGTACCAGGATTTAAATGATATACTTAGCTTATGGATGCGGCCAGTTCAGGCATATACACTTATAATGCAACCATTCAGGGATGCTTTCTGACGGTAAAATTAAACAAAAAAAGCCCTCGTGAAAGGGCTTTTGCTTGATCGAAAGAAAAAATATTATTGGTCTTTCTTCAGATGTTTCTTGTACTTGGTCCTGAACTTATCCACACGACCTGCGGTATCCACAAGCTGCTGCTTACCGGTATAAAATGGATGGGAGGTATGCGAAATCTCCAGTTTCACCAGGGGGTATTCATTCCCATCTTCCCATTTGACGGTGTCTTTGCTTTCAGCTGTAGACCTGGTGAGGAAACTATAATCGTTGGACATGTCTTTGAAGACAACATAACGATAATTCTTCGGGTGGATATCTTTCTTCATCTTTCTGATTTTTGATTTGCCATGCCGGGAAGCCTAAGCATTCCCGGCATTGATCTTTTTTGTTTGTTGAATCCCTTTTTTCAGGACTGCAAAATTAACAAAAAAATTGGAATCCCAAACTTTTTATGCAAAGTTTTGGATTGCACCATTGGTTTGGACTAATCCAGTGTGTTCACCACCAAACCGCTGCGCAGCTTGGGCTCAAACCAGGTGGTTTTCGGAGGCATGATGTTGCCGGTATCGGCGATATCCATAAGCTGTTTCATGGTCACCGGGTACAGGGCAAATGCAACCTGCATTTCTCCACTGTCCACACGGCGTTTCAATTCTTTCAGTCCACGAATGCCGCCCACAAAATCAATGCGCTTATCTGTACGCAGATTTTTAATGCCCAGCAGGGGTTCCAGCACGGATTTGGACAGGATGGTCACATCCAGCACACCAATCGGGTCATTGTCGTCGTATGTATGCGCCTTGGCCTTCATGGCATACCATTCCCCATCAAGGTACATGCTCATCACATGCAAATCATCGGGCTTATAAGCTTCGCTTCCCTTGTTTTCAATGTCAAAGTCGGCTTTAAGCTTTTCGATGAACTCCTCCTTGCTCAGTCCGTTCAGGTCTTTGACCACCCGGTTGTAATCGATGATGGTCAGCTGGTCATCCGGGAACAACACGGCCATGAAGAAGTTGTATGGTTCATCCCCTTTGTGGTTGGGATTGTTTTCCTTTTTTTCCTTGCCCACCAATGCAGCGGCAGCGGTCCTGTGATGGCCATCAGCCACGTAAAATGCGGGAACCTCGGCAAAGTACTGCTCCAGTATTTCAATGCGCTGGTTGTCGTCAATGACCCAGAAATGGTGCCCAAAACCATCATCTGCAATAAAATCATACACCGCAGGTGCTTTTACTGTTTCTGCCACAATGCGGTCGATCTCTTCTTTTTTGGGATAGGTAAAAAAGACCGGCTCAGCGTTGGCATTGGTGTTTCGCACGTGCTTCATGCGGTCTTCTTCCTTATCTGGCCTCGTCAGCTCATGCTTTTTGATGCGGTCATTCAGATAGTCCTCCACACCGGCGCATCCCACGATCCCGTATTGCGTTTTGTTACCCCAGGTTTGTGCATACACATAATAGTTGGGTTTTTCATCGCGCACCAGGTAGCCTTTGTCAATAAACTTCCGGAAGTTTTCCACGGCTTTGTCGTATACCTGTTGCGAATACAAGTCGGTAGCTTCCGGCAGTTCAATCTCCGGCTTCACCACGCGCAAAAAGGAGTAAGGGTTATCTCCGGCTTCCTCACGGGCCTCTTGACTGTTTAACACATCATACGGCCTGGAGGCCAGTTGCTTTACAATCTCCTTTGGGGGGCGATAGCCCCTGAATGGTTTCAGTATTGCCATTGCTCAATTAGGTTATTTAGTTACACTTCAAGGTTTTTTGACCCACATGATGCCGATGCATTACTGGTGCAAGGCTTAGGTGATGCAACAGATGGTCTGCATCATGCAGGGCAGGTCATTAGCCTGCATGAATAATTCAGGTTAGCATTCCATGCGCAGCAAAGAAGTGCCGGAACGCATGGATGGTGTCCGGCACCTGATCCAACCTGGATTATTTGTTCACCTGGAAAGTGGCATCCCCCTTCTCCAGGTAATTTACGATCTGTGTGGCAGCAGCGATACCGGCATTGATGTTGGCTTCTGCTGTTTGTGCACCCATTTTCTTGGCGGTAAACACATAGCGGCCGGGATATTTGCTTTCGATCTCCTCACGGCAGTCAGGGGCCACATCTGACAAATAGCTGAAATCATCGCGCTCAGCCATCAGCTTCAGCAGACCATTCTCGTCAATGACCTCTTTCCTTGCCGTATTCACCAACGCACCTTTTTTGGGCATGAGCGAGAGCAGGTCATAACCGATGGATTTTTTCGTTTTGTCATTGGATGGGATATGCAGGGAGATGAAGTCGCAGGTCTTGTAGAGCTCCTCTTCGCTGCTGAGCGGCTTGATCCCTTCTTTTTCAATGGTTACATTGTCCACAAAAGGATCGAATGCAAACAGGTCCATGCCAAAGCCCCTGGCGATCTCCGCAACAAATTTGCCTACATTGCCATAAGCGTGAATTCCGAGTTTTTTGCCACGCAGTTCCGTACCAGATGTTCCATCAAAGGCTTTGCGCACATGATAAAGCATCATGCCGAAAGCCAGTTCGGCAACGGCGTTGGAATTTTGTCCGGGCGTATTCATGGCCACTACACCTTTTTTGTTGCAGGCATCCAGGTCCACATTGTCATAACCGGCACCAGCCCTGACGATGATCTTCAGGTTTTCGGCGGCCTCAATGATATCGGCATTGGCCTTGTCGCTACGGATGATCATGGCATCCACGTCGGCAGCAGCCTTTTTCCATTCGTCTGGCGATGCATACTTTTCCAGCAACACCATGTCATATCCTGCCTTGTCAAGAACTTCTCTGATGCCTTCTACTGCGGCAGGCGCAAAAGGCTTCACGGTAGCTATCAATACCTTTTTCATAACACACGTCTTTTTGGGTTTATAAAAAGCCTTCCCCCGGCTTTATCCAAACCGGGGAAAGGTATTGTAT
>PUPG01000014.1 GCA_003553005.1 Bacteroidales bacterium | reverse complement strand
TTGTGGATAGCTACCTTTTTCGGGTATGTCATCCACGGTGACCATTTGCTGATCCTCGGCGGAGGGTTCGGGTATGAGGCATCCCGGTTTTTGAATGGACTGCTGGGCGTTGTGGGCACCGCCCTTTTGTTGTTTTTCACCTTGACCGCGGCGGCAATCATCCGGTTTGACCCCAATTTTCATGCAATCGGAGAATTCCTGACGGGGCTTTTTCAAAGCAACCCAAAAGAAACAACCGGGGCCGAAAACGCAGAAACGGATGCCGGGGTTTTCGCTGAGGAGCAGGAAGAAATCAACCCGGAGGCGACTTCCCGGGAGGAACAAATGGACCCTGAAGCAGAAAAGGAAAAACACCCCGAAGCCACAGAAGCAGAACAGGCTGAGCAACAGGAAGCAGGCAGCACTGTGGAACTTGATACAACCCTGGAAGAAAAAGAAAAAAAGCCTGCAGGGGAAGCCCCCGACTGGGAAATAGAAGTGGCCAGCGACACGGTAACCGGCAGCGACTATCGTGAGCTTGATGACCCTTATGGCAATGGAAATGATGAGGAGTCAAAGATTGCAGAACTTGGCGAATTTGACCCCACCCTCGACCTGCCGCGTTTTAAGTTGCCATCCCTGGAGTTATTGGATGACCGGGGCAGTGGCACCATCCACGTCAACAAACAGGAGCTCGAAGAGAACAAGAACCGCATCATTGAGACCCTGAAGAATTATTCCATTGAGATCGATAAGATCAAGGCAACCGTAGGTCCGACTGTCACGCTGTATGAAATCATCCCGGCCCCGGGCATACGGATATCGAAAATCAAAAACCTGGAAAACGACATTGCCCTGAGCCTGGCTGCTCTTGGGATTCGCATCATTGCGCCCATCCCCGGAAAGGGAACCATCGGCATAGAAGTGCCCAACAGTCAGCCAGAGATCGTGTCGATGAAGTCCATTCTCGCGAGCGAGCGATTCCAGAATTCCGGGTTTGACCTGCCGATCGGTTTGGGCAAGACCATTGCCAATGAGACGTTTATTGCCGACCTGGCAAAGATGCCACACCTGCTGATGGCTGGCGCCACAGGACAAGGAAAATCCGTTGGCCTCAATGCCATTCTCACGTCCATTCTCTATAAAAAGCACCCCGCCTATGTCAAGTTCGTCCTGGTAGACCCCAAAAAGGTGGAACTTAACCTGTTCAGCAAGATCGAAAGGCATTACCTGGCGAAGCTGCCGGATGCCGAGGAAGCCATTGTCACGGAAACCCGGGAGGTGATCCGCACCATCAACAGCCTTTGCGTGGAGATGGACAACCGCTACGACCTCCTCAAGGACGCCCAGGCACGAAACATCAAGGAGTACAACAACAAGTTCATTCAGCGCCGGCTTAACCCCAACATGGGGCACCGCTTTTTGCCCTATATCATTCTTTTCATTGACGAGTTTGCCGACCTGATCATGACAGCCGGCAAGGAGGTTGAACTTCCCATCGCCAGGCTGGCACAGCTTGCCAGGGCAGTCGGCATCCACCTGGTCATTGCCACGCAGCGGCCGTCCGTCAACATCATCACCGGCACCATCAAAGCCAACTTCCCCGCGCGAATTGCTTTCCGGGTCACGGCAAAAGTCGACTCGCGCACCATTCTCGACAGCGGTGGTGCGGATCAGCTGATCGGACGCGGCGATATGCTGCTGAGCACCGGCAGCGACCTGCTCCGGTTGCAGTGTGCGTTTATCGACACCCCGGAGATCGAAAGGCTGACCGAGTTCATTGGCTCACAAAGGGCCTATCCCGATGCCTTCCACCTGCCGGAGTACATTGAAGACGAAGGCTCAGCTTCTGAAGCCATGGACCCGACAGAGCGGGATGACTTTTTTGAAGATGCAGCCAGACTGGTGGTTAGCACCCAGCAAGGCTCCACCTCACTGATCCAGCGAAAGCTGAAACTGGGTTATAACCGGGCTGGCAGGATCATCGACCAACTTGAAGCAGCCGGTATTGTCGGACCATTTGAAGGAAGCAAAGCCCGCGAGGTCAAAATTAAAGATGAAGTTAGTTTGGAACAGATTTTGCGCCAGGACAACCAATAAAGGCAAATAAATATAAACCAAGCTGCATCTGCACAACACCATACGATATGCGACTACTCCAAAGCCAGATCCTGTTTTTATTCCTGATGGCATCAGCCGGAATTATCCTGGCTCAACCCGAACACTATGAAGAGAAGGCAGATGGCATCCTTTATGAAGCCAGTGAAGTCCTGAAAGCGCATGAGGCCATCAGGATGACCTTTTCATACACCATGCAAAACGAGGAGCTTGAGCAATACGATCAGGCCGAAGGGTTTATCCTGACCAGCGGCGACAAGTACTACCTGAAACAGGGCTTGTACCATATGATCTCTGACGGCAAAACAGCCTGGACCTTTCTGGAAGAGGTGAACGAAGTCCACATCAGCTATGCAGAAGATACGGAAGCTGCCATGAACCCGGTGACGGTCCTGGACAACTTCCGGGAGGATTTTCGCGCAAGATGGATCCGCCTGGAACCCCGGGATGAAGAAAATGTACACATCATTGACCTTGTCCCCCACGAACCGCAGACCTTCTACAAGTACAGAGTCGCCATCGGTGAGCAAAGCCACCAGATATCTTATACAGAGGCACACGACCGCCAGGGCGGCATATACCGGTATGAGATAGCGGCCATAGACACGGACCCCGACATCAGGGAAGAAAAGTTTACTTTTCAACCGGATGACCATCCGGATATCGAAGTGGTTGACCTGAGATAAGGATTACTCCTCCGTGGCCAGTTCGATGGTAACGGGACGTGTGACGTCTATCCAGCGATAGTTTTTGATGCGGTAAATCGCCGTATGGGTGTTTTCCCAGCCATTTTCCTCTCCTGCAATCTGCACAAAATTAAAAGGACTGGTGTACCCCAACTGGTTCAGTCGTGGCACGCACCTGGCGAACTCCTTTCCGTATGCTTCGAGTGCGCTGAAAAAGAAGTACGCGGTTTGTGCCCCATGAAAAGCGTCATTGTCGGGTTCAGTGAGGAACAACTCGCGGTACCTGCGCACAAAATCAGCGATGTGCGGGTCCTGGTAATCATAAAATGCATCATTGAAGAAGTGCACATTCAGGTTTTGCAGGTAATCGATCTCAATGCTGACATAGTCTTCCCATTCCGGGATGCCAAAAATGCTCATGTGATAATTTCGCCTGTTTTCGTGCAATTGACGCAGGTAGTTTGACACAAAGGGCTCACCGCCGATCAGGGTGATCAGCACGTTTTTCTTATCCTGGCGCATGGCCTTCAGCACACCTTCCATGCCTTCTTCCCTGTAGATAACCTCCTTCACGTTGGTCGGACGTGGAACCTTGCGACCTTGTTCCTGGTCAAACAGATCGGGCGACACCCACCGCACGGCAGCAGTATCCGGAATAACCAGGGCACGTGTCCTTCTGTTACCCACAAGGGTACCGTTCAGGTAATAGCCATCTACCCTGGCGAGATTCAGGCTGTCGTGCACATGGTTGACCATGGCCACATTGGTGAGCAGGGAGTCTCTGAAGCTGTCAATTACCCTTGCAGCACCAGGTTGATTGTCGTGCACCAGGATGATGTTCTGACGGGGAAAGTTTTGTGAGACATACTCCCCCACCCCTGCCAGCATGGTCTCCAGCGATGGTCTCACCTTGAACAAGTGCTCATTGCCCTGCAACTGATGCATATCAGGCAACATGGGAGATACCACAGGAATATCCAGGTTTTGTGCATGGTCGGCCACATGCCTCAGGGGCCTTTCGTGAAAAGGGCCGATGATCATGTCCATCTGCCGTAGTGTATCCGTAGCAGTCAGTGCTTCAGCCTTTTCCACGTTATCGCATCCATCAAACACATGCAAACGGATATCATTCCCTTGTTGCCGTGCTGAATCCAGGGCGACAAGCACACCCTGGTAAAAGGAAATAAAGCTGAATGAGGGGTGGTTTACGGTGAAATTCTCCTTGGAGAGTTGGTCGATGACCCTATGCAACTCCCGGGGCTCAGGATCGTCTTCTTCCTCAACCAGTGCGGTAAGGCTGTCCACCCCTGCGATTTGCTCTTCGGGAAGGTCCAGGTTTTCAAGGTATAAAGGGAAAATCAGGGCGATGTCATAATGGTCCTGGTGCTCAGGTTGCAGACAATACTCGTCAGTCTCCGGCATCACCTCCCGTTCTGCGGAGGGCAGGAAAATAAAACGCTCATCCGGCTTTTCGGGCTCAACCGTTTCCGCCACTTCCGTCTCGATCGGCACCCTGATTTGCTGACCTGCCTGCAGGTCTTCTTCTGCATCGGGATTCATTGCCTGCAGTTCCCCCACGCCAAGTCCAAATTCACGTGCGATCCCATACCAGGTTTCGCCGGAAGCCACGGTATACAAACGAAAATCTTCGGCATCCGGGTCGCGTTCTTTCAGTGGGATTCTCAACACCTGTCCCACTTGCAACATTTCCCTGGCTTCTGGATTATAAAACAGGATGGTTTCCTGGCTCACCCCATACTCCCTGGTAAGTCCAAAAAGGGTTTCCTGGCGCTGGACTTCATGCTCTGCGAACCGCCCTTTGGGTGTCGGCGTCACTTCATCCAGACGTATCCGGTGTACGGGTGGAATGGCATCCAGATCATCTGCAACAGGAATGCGAATCACCTGGTCGTAGCGCAAGCCGTCGCGAATGTCAGGATTTTCCTCGATGATGTCTTCCTCCTCCACGCCATAGGCACGAGCAATGGAGTAGAGCGTCTGCCCCTGAAGGACCGCGTGAAAGTAATAGGCTTCGCCATCGATGTATTGTGGCGTCCTGGAGCGATTCGTAATCTCAACGACCTCCTTCTCCTGATCTTCATCCCATTGCCTGTCCTCTTCGGCCATCGATAAAAGACTAAAGCTAACAAAGACCAAAAAGAGAATTCCCGAAATGGTTTTCCGCATAATCACCGTGATTTGTTATTATTGAATACGCCCAAATCTCAAAAAAATTTTACAGACAGTTTGCAGGTGGCTGTGGCAGACATATAAGACACCTGCAACTATTCCCACTCTATCGTTGCCGGCGGCTTGGAGCTGATGTCATACACCACACGGTTGATGCCTTTCACGTTGTTGATGATGTCATTGCTCATTCTTCCCAGCAGCTCATAGGGCAAATGCACCCAGTCTGCCGTCATCCCATCGGTGGATTCCACTGCCCTTAACACCACAGCATTTTCATAGGTACGCTCATCACCCATTACGCCTACGGATTGGACCGGTAGTAGAATCGCTGCGGCCTGCCAGGTTTTGTTATACCACCCTGAAGATTTCAGTGCTTCTATGAAATAATGATCCACTTCCTGGAGGGCCCTGACTTTGTCGGCGGTCACCTCACCAAGGATGCGAATGGCAAGTCCCGGCCCCGGGAAAGGATGCCGGTCGAGGATCCTGGAGGAAATACCCAGGCTGCGGCCGACCCGCCTGACCTCATCTTTAAAGAGGGAATTCAGGGGTTCAATGACCTTCAGGTTCATCTTTTCCGGCAAACCGCCTACATTGTGGTGCGACTTGATGGTCATGGAGGGGCCTTTGACTGAGATGGACTCAATCACATCCGGATAGATGGTACCTTGCGCCAGCCAATGCACATCCCTGATCTTTTTTGCCTCGCGCTCAAAAACCTCAATGAACACGCGACCAATGGCTTTTCGTTTCAACTCCGGGTCAGTCAGCCCCTTGAGTGCATCAAGAAAATGATCAGCTGCCCGCACGCCGCGTACGTTAAGCCCCATATCCTTATAAGACAGCAACACCTCTTCAAACTCGTTTTTTCGAAGCAGCCCATTGTCCACAAAAATACAATGCAATTGTTCGCCGATGGCCTCGTGCAATAAGGTAGCCGCCACACTGGAGTCAACACCTCCGCTCAGTCCCAGCACAACCTTGTCTGAACCCAGCTCATCACGCAAATGCGCAACGGTCTGCTCCACAAAGGAAGCCGGCGTCCAGTCCTGCGCACAACCACAGATGTCCACCACGAAATTACGGAGCAACTGCTGGCCTTGCAACGAGTGATACACTTCGGGGTGAAACTGCAATCCGAACAACTGATCACCCGGTGCTTTGAAAGCAGCCACACCGATGTCATTCGTACGTGCCACCAGGTGAAAGTCATCCGGCAGCCGGGTAATGGTGTCGGCGTGGGACATCCACACCTGGGACTGCTCTTCGATGTTTCTGAACAAGGCCTCTCCCGGCGCAATGTAGGACAGGTTGGCGCGTCCGTACTCCCTGGTGGATGAGGCCATGACCTCACCGCCCCGGTTGACGGTGATCAACTGGGCACCGTAACAAATACCCAGCACAGGAATCTTATCCATGCACCAGTCCAGGTTTACCCTGGGCGCATTTTCATCCCGTACGCTGAACGGGCTTCCCGACAGCACAACGCCTTTAATGTGCGCAGTTTCATCTGGTTGATGGTGGTAGGGCTGGATTTCACAATAGACATTTAACTCTCTCAGCTTCCTGGCTATCAACTGCGTGTACTGAGAACCGAAATCGAGGATTAAAATCATTTCTTGCATGTGGCAAAGATAAGGATATCCTCTTTTTCCCTGACAAACAGCCGGGAAAAGATGCAAAGTTTTTGCCGATTATGTACCTTTGCGCCAGGCCCGGGCACCAATCCTTCCAGCCGGAGCTGCAGGGCTGCCAAAACCGGTTGGAAGAGAGGCCAAAGCCCTGATCTGCCAAGGTCCTGAAGCACCAAAGCCGGGCACGAAGAGAAACCTGGAACAGTAAAATCCTGAATTACTTAAAACCCCTGCATGATGTCCATCGCTGAAAATTTAGCCACACTGCGAAAAGCGCTTCCTGAACACGTCACATTGGTGGCGGTATCCAAAACAAGAACCACAGCCGAGATCATGGAGGCCTATGCAGCCGGACAACGCCATTTTGGGGAGAGCAAGGCCCAGGAGCTGACACCCAAGGCTGAGGAGCTGCCTGAAGACATCCGCTGGCATATGGTAGGGCACCTCCAGTCCAACAAGGTCAAATACATCGCGCCCTTTGTGGCCTTAATTCATTCGGTCGACAAGATGAAGCTGCTTAAGGTGATCAACAAGGAGGGACAAAAAAATGAACGGGTCATTCCCGTGCTGCTTCAGCTCCACATTGCAGAAGAAAGCACCAAGTTTGGCATGAGCTTCGAAGAGGTGAGCGACCTGCTGGAAAGCGACGCCTACCGCGAAATGAATGCCATTGAAGTCCAAGGACTCATGGGCATGGCTACCTTCACCGATGACACGGAGCAAGTCAAAAAAGAGTTCAGGCAATTGAAATCCCATTTTGATGCCATCAAGTGCAAGTACTTCAGCGACCAGGAAGGTTTTCACATCCTCTCGATGGGGATGTCCAACGACTACCAGCAAGGCATTGAAGAAGGGAGCAATATGGTTCGTATAGGCACAGCAATATTTGGTGCCAGAGAGTGAACAATTGGTCGCATTTCAGAGTTGTTCTCCTATCCAATAAATATGCAAACAACCTGATCATGCGGCTATTTATCTCTGTGCCATGGGCGAGCCTGTTCATCCTGATACTTAACTTTTCAGTATCCTGGGCCAACCCGCACAATCCCAACGAAACGTTGCAGCTAAGCCTGGAAGAAGCCCGGGAGTATGCAGCCGAACACAGTTTCGGCATGCGCAAGGCCCGGGCTGACCTGCGGATCGCTGAAGAACAGATATGGGAAACGACAGCCGCGGGCCTCCCCCAGGTGAATGCTTCCGTAGGCTATAATTACTATTTGGATATCCCCACCTCGCTTGTCCCGGCAGAGTTTTTCGGCGGCGAGCCAGGTGAGTTCGCTGAGATCCAGTTTGGCACGGAGCAAAATGTGACCGCCACGGCTTCCGTGGAGCAGCTGATCTTTGACGGCCAATACATTGTGGGTTTGCGTGCATCGCGTATCTTTCGTGACCTGGCCAACCAAACCCTGCAGCGTTCGGAGGCCGAGATCAAACAATCGGTTACAGAGACTTATTTGCTCGTCTTGCTTGCCCGGGAGAACCTCGGTATGGTCAGACAAAACCTCGGGAACATGGAGCAGCAGCTTCATGAGACCCGGGAGATGCTGCGGGAGGGGTTTACGGATCCCATCAATGTGGATCAGCTGCAGCTCACGGTGTCCAACATGGAAAACAGGATCGCTGCATTGGAGCGTCAGCATGAGGTTACCAGCAAGCTCCTGAAGTTTCAGCTTGGTCTCGACATGGATCAAAACCTTGAACTTACCGACAAGCTCGAAGACCTGCACGGCGTGTTGCTGAGCGACCTTGGAGCGGCGACGGCATTTTCTCCCCGCAACCATATCGACTACCGCATCACGCAGTCGCAGGAAAGCATGAGCCTGATGACACTCAGGCGGGAACAATCGGCCTACCTGCCCAGCCTTTCGGCCTCTTTTACCCGGCAGGAAATGGCCATGCGGGATGAATTCAACTTTTTTGATGGCGACCAGTCCTGGTTTCCGAGCACCTATTTTGGGGTGAACCTGACCATTCCGATTTTTTCCAGTGGGATGCGCGCTTCCAGGGTGCAGCAGGCCCGGCTGGAGCTGGAAAAATCAAGAACAGCACGGGAAGAGGTATACCACTTCCTTGACTTGCAAATGCAAGAGGCGATGGCCGATTACCACACGGCCATGGAGCAATATGCCAACGAGCAGGATAACCTGGACCTGGCTGCACGCATTTTTGAACGCACCACCACCATGTTTCGTGA
>PUPG01000094.1 GCA_003553005.1 Bacteroidales bacterium | reverse complement strand
TTTGGTGCCGTTGCTGGTAATCCAGCGCACTGCCAATATAGAGCCTGGCAAAACCGACATCGTCATTTCGGATGGCTCGCCTGGCCACGGTCAAAAACGACCGGTAAATGCCCCGGTGTGAGGCATCGATCAGGTCGTGCAACTCTTCCGGACAGGCATAATGGTTTTCCACCCTGGTGCAGAATGCCCGCACATGATGCAGGGTGTCCAGTGAGCTGGTCAGACGATCGGCCTCGATAAGCTCCCCGGCATGCGCAAAAAAAGTATTGATCAAGGTGTCGGCAAGCTGTGCACCTGCCTCATCCCAGGTATTCAGTGGCTGCATGTCAGCCATGACATGACCCAGCCTTTCGAGTGCATCGACCAGCTCACCGTCCTGCAGATCTGCTTCAGTAAGTGCCAAAAGCGACGGCACATGAAAAGGGTTGTAGTGTACCGCCGATGAGAAGGCATCCCGTGCGACTGTCCAGCCCTCCTCGGCAACCAGGGCTCTTCCCTTCTCATAATAAAGCGAATCCAGGTTGGCGATGGCGTGATTAAATGCGCGGCGCAAATGGTACATTTGCCCTTGCTTTTTGTCAAAACGCCTGAGCAGGTCTTCCGGATCATGTTCCGACAAATCAAGCCAATCATGAAAGGGTGCATACCGTATTTCTCCGGCCATGGCCTCCGCTTCGCATAGCTTAAACTCATCGAGCAACAAGGTCTTTGGATCATCAGGGCTCAGATCAGCAATTTCATCGGCAATCTGCTCAAGATAGGCAGAAGCATCATAATAGCTGAGCAATGCGGCGCGCCACCAGGCAATGCGTTCCTCCAAACTGGCTTTGTAGTGCATGGCAACCTGGTCAAACGCTACAGAAAGCCGGGCAAGTTCACCGGGGAAGTAAAACACATGTCCGGGCCAGTCATCCGGAGGCGCGTCGACCGCTTGATGCTGATAACGGTATTGAAAAACGGTATCCCCCTGGTGGTCGACAATATGGAAATGGCCACTGAACGCATCCGGGACCATGATTTTTTCCAGGCTAAAGTCCTTGTAATGTTTGTCGCCTGCAATGCGCACCTCTTCCAAAGCCAAACGGGCAAGCAGACTGTCGCGATGCACCCTTTCCACCTGCACCTGCAGCTCGATCTGCACGTCAAAGTTCGTGCGCACCCGCAACTTGCCTGCTCCCTCAGCAATATGCAGCAGGAGGGCATTGACCGCTTCGGCCTGGGCATCCGGATAGGGATCATAAGAAAAAGCCTGTTCCAGGGACAGCCGGTAATTCTGCGAATCGTCGACTGCCATGGCGGCAGTAGACCACAGGAATAAACACAGGACGAAGGCCGGTAAATGCTTCATGACGTATAGACAACGGGGATAAGCCCAAAATTGACACGCTTGCAAAGATAGGGACACCAACACAAAAAATAAACACAATCGCGAAATAAGTGTAAATTTGTACAAACCCCCAAAAGACCTGCCATGCTAGTAAGAATTCATCCTGAAAACCCCAGCCAGCGACTGATCAAAGTTGTTGTGGATTGTTTGCAAAAAGGTGGTATCATCATTTATCCTACCGACACGGTGTATGCCATCGGGTGCGATATTCACCAGCCCAAAGCTGTGCAACGCGTAGCACAAATCAAAGGCGTGAAGGCGGAAAAAGCCAATTTTTCTTTGGTCTGTGATGACCTCAGCCACATCTCTGATTTGACCAAGCCCTTCAGCACAAGCATCTATAAAGCCATGAAAAAAGCCCTTCCCGGGCCATACACCTTTATCCTGAATGCCAACAACAACGTGCCCAAGCTGTTCCAGAGCAGAAAAAAGACGGTGGGCATCAGGATACCTGACAACAGCATCCCCAGGGAGATTGTCAAAGAGCTGGGCAACCCCATCATATCCACTTCTGTGTACGACAATGACGAGATCCTGGAATACACCACGGACCCGGAGCTGATTCACGAAAACTACCAGGACCTGGTGGATATGGTGATTGATGGCGGCAATGGAGACAATCACGCGTCCACCATCATCGACTGCACCGGCGAAGAAATGGAAATATTGCGTGAGGGCAAGGGCGACGTGGATGCCATTTTGCCATAAACCAAGCTGTTCATCATTGAAAATGCCTGTGCCATTATGCTACATCCGGTATTGAAGCAAATTTTTGATCATCGCGAAACCCCTCGCGCCCCCTTCTTTTTGATGGCCGGTCCCTGTGTGCTCGAAGACGAGCAGATGGGCTTCAGCATTGCAGAAGAGATCAAAAAAATCACCCAACGGCTGGGTATCCCCTATGTCTTCAAGGCATCCTACCGAAAAGCCAACAGAAGCCGGATCGACAGTTTTACAGGCATTGGGGATGAGCAAGCGCTGAAAACCCTTGGGCAGATTGGTGCGGATTTTGATATTCCGGTGGTTACGGATATTCACAGTGAACAGGAAGCCGGGTTGGCCGCCGCTTATGTGGACGTGTTACAGATTCCGGCATTTTTGTGCCGGCAAACATCTTTGTTGCTGGCGGCAGGAAACACTGGCAGGGTGGTAAACGTCAAAAAAGGCCAGTTTTTGTCGCCTGGAGCGATGGGCTTTGTAGCGGAAAAGGTCCGGGCCACCGGCAATCATCACGTGCTGTTCACCGAGCGGGGCACGACATTTGGTTATGGTGACCTGGTGGTAGACTTCCGGGGCATTCCTGAGATGCAGTCCTTCGGCTGTCCCGTGGTGCTTGACGCCACGCATTCCCTGCAGCAGCCCAACCAATCGGCGGGTGTAACCGGCGGCTTGCCCCACCTGATCCACACGATTTCTTCAGCCGGAATCGCAGCAGGCGTGGATGGCCTGTTTATCGAAACCCATCCCGAACCCGGTGAAGCCAAAAGCGACGGAGCCAACATGCTGCCGCTCAGTCAACTGGAAGGCCTGCTAACCAGACTGATGCGGATTCGTGAAGCCACCTGGTAGTTTGCATTTACCTGGCGGCTCATCCTGCCGTACCCTGCTTCGGACCACTCTTTAACGTACCCCTTTCCCGCAAAAGCCAGCGCGAACTGGCAATGCACGAGGCCGTCCGGCAATATCTAGGATGCCGCCTGGAGGTCATTGACCGGCACTGCATCCAATCGTTGTTTCAGGGAGTCTGTTTTTTGTCGGAAGGCATCCATATACACCTCGGGTAAAGGGTCGCCACTGGGAAATTCCAGGCGCAGGTGGTCTACCTGCTGGCCATTTTTCCAGAATCGGAAGCACACATGCGGCCCGGTGGCCAAACCGGTACTTCCCACATAACCGATAACGTCACCTTGCTCCACCCTGGCACCCGGCTGAATACCGGTGGCGAAACGAGACATGTGGAGGTACTGCGTTTCATAAACCGAGGTGTGCCGGATACGCACATAATTCCCATTTCCACTGGTGTACGAAGCCCTTGTAACCACGCCATCACCGACTGCCAGGATGGGTGTTCCATGCGGGGCGGCATAGTCGGTGCCCAGGTGTGGCCGTCGATCTCCATGGATGGGATGCACCCGGCTGTGCGAATATCTGCTGCTAATGCGCACGTACTCCAGCGGTGCCCGCAAAAAGGCTTTTCGCACATTGTTGCCTTCGTGATCATAGTAACCGGTCAGGGTGTCGGACGAAAACCGGAATGCCTCGATTTCCCTGCCCCGGTGAACAAAGCGCACAGCATCTACCTGCCCGACACCGTGCCTTTGCTCGCCAATGTATTCTTCGGTAAACAACACCTGGAAACGGTCGCCCTCCCGGATGCGATAAAAGTCGACTGACCAAGCCAGTACGCGCGACATATGCAAGACCAGCTCCGGGTGGATCTCATTGTTCACCACGGTATTCCACAGCGAAGACCGGATTACCCCGCCAGCTTCCGCGCTGGCTGTGGTCACGGGGCGCGACCCACGCTCCACGTGCAAAGAGTCGGTAAAGTCAAACAACAGGTAATCCACGGCATTGATCTCATACACCAGGTAGTCCAGCACCTGCGCACTGTCGCCCTTGGTGTAGGTATGATACGCATTGCCCTGCCGGATGCGTGAAGGACGGAAAACGGGCGCCATGTGTTTTGACAGGTCGTGAATTTGGCGGGACGTGAAGCCCAGGTTTCCAAAAATATGCGACAGGGTCTGACCACGTCTCACCCTGGCCTCCGCGCGTTGGTAGCCATCCGCTGGCAAGCCGAAGATGTCCCGCGCTGGCTCCGGTTTGGTTTCTGCCGACGTCTCGCTGGTATCCAGGGTATGCGATTTGTCCTGGGCATCTCCGGCAGAAAACCTGAACAAGGCTGCCACGATCAGAAAGAGTACAGCACTGACTCCCAGCAGCAGAAAACGTGTATTTATGGTTGTCATGATATGCATGTGGTTGGTTGTGGGCCAGGTTCAAGACACCCGGACCTGCCATCCTGAATTTTGCAAAAATCCGCCTTCTCATTTAAACGAAAGCACATCACGGTCCCGGACTGGGCGCAAGTCCAGCGATAAACAATCCCGAAAGAAGCAGGTAGCTGACATGCGCAATGCCAAACAGCACAAAAAAGCCGATCAGCGCAAAGCCAACGGTATGTTTGTTCGGTGTGTCCAGCATGGGCCCAAGGCCTTTCCCAAGAATCAATACGGTATACATCAGCCCGATGAGGGCCAGCGGATCCATCCCTGTGCCAATGGCAGCAAGTGGTTGTGCGATCATATAAGGAGTATAAGCCGTCATGCAAAGCAAAATTGACCGGTCTGCATCCACCCGGCTGCCAAAAGACTTTGCCAGCCTGCTGATGATCATCCCGCCAAGCCATACGGATAAGACATAGCCAACCAAACTGACAATGAACACGCCTGCCAGCTGATCGCCATACACCTCCACATCCCGGCTGATGTGCCTCATCAGTTCCCGCGTCATCCGGCCTGCTGCACCAAGCACCAGCAACGGGAGTCCATAAGCAAAGAAAAAAGTACGAACCTGCGGTAAATCACCGGCAAAGTCCTTGTAAAAGGCTTCCGGACGGATAAGTATATCACGAATGATCTGAAAATTCTTGTTTTTTTTCATAGGGACTGATCTGATTTTATCCGGTTCATGGCCAGGACGCCCCAAAATTAGTGATTTTGTCGCATCAATGGATAAAAGGACTGCGATCATTTGTAGAATAATTGACAACTGGCTTCCGGGATGAAAGGACGATGGGGCGTCAATTTGTCTGGCTTTGCTTGTTTCCGCATATATCTTATTAACTTTACAGAAAAAAATAACTGGCCTGTTTCCTTACAACACTCCATAATGCCTGCACATGAGCCGTGACAGCTGGATCCGTGGTTTTGAGATGTACCTGCGACTGGAACGTTCCCTGTCGGAAAACTCCATTTCCGCCTACCTGCACGATGTGGAAAAGCTGGTTGAATACCTGGGCCAAAAGGACGATCAACAATCACTTTTGTCCTTAAACCGGGCAGACTTGCATGACTTCCTGCATTGGATCCATGGCATGGGCATCGGCGAGCGCACGCAGGCCAGGATCATTTCCGGCATACGTGCCTTTTATGGTTATCTGCTGATCGAAAATGCCATTGACCACGACCCCAGTGCGACCCTTGACCTTCCACGGACAGGGCGCAAGTTACCTGAGGTGCTCTCTGTCGACGAGGTGGACAGGATGCTTGCCGCGATTGACCTGAGTCAGCCACAAGGCCAGCGCAACCGTGCCATCCTGGAAACCCTGTACGGCTGTGGCCTGAGGGTGTCCGAGTTGCTTCACCTCAAGATATCCGACATTTTTGAAAACGATGAATTCATCAGGGTCAGCGGCAAGGGCAACAAACAGCGCATCGTGCCCATAGGCAGGGAGGCGCTGAAGCATGTGCTGCTCTACCGGCGCAACAACCGCAACCAGGTCTCGGTAACACCCGGATTTGAGGATCACCTTTTTTTGAACCGCCGGGGCAAAGCGCTAAGCAGGGTGATGGTGTTTTACATCATCAGGGAAGCATGCAAAAGCGCCGGGATCCTAAAAAAGGTGAGTCCACATACGCTCCGGCACAGTTTTGCCACCCATCTCGTGGAGGGGGGCGCCGACCTCAGGGCCGTGCAGGACATGCTGGGCCACGAGTCCATCACCACCACGGAGATCTACACCCATCTTAGCAGGGAATATCTGCGGGAAAACTTGCTGTCCTACCACCCCAGGGCAAAGTAAGCGGACACCCTCAGCCCGCCTCTGCCAGCCTGTTTGACCTCACAGTTTCTACACATTCCGTCCTTTCGTCCTTTTGTCCTTTCGTCCTTTTGTCCTTCACACAAAAAGATCCGCAGCAATGCCATCGGTAAAAAATTTGCCTTGTTGTGTCACCAGCAAATGGTCATCTGATCGATGCAGCATCCCCTGCTGCAGATGCCTTGCCGCGTTTTGCTCCACCTGCCGGGCCAGGGATTTACCATACTGATCACGGATGCGGCTGAGATCGCATCCCCACATCGTACGCAGGGAGGTCATCACATACTCGTTGCAGGCTTGTTCCAAAGAAAGGGTTTCTCCCGAAGCCGGCAGTTCACCTTTTTGAATCAATTGGATGTAAAGGGAAGTATTGGCCGGATTCCACAAGCGTCGCCGCCCCGTATAGCTATGCGCGGATGGGCCCATCCCGAGGTATGGACGGCCGGTCCAGTAAGACAGGTTATGCAAGCCATAATGTCCGGGCCGTCCAAAGTTGGAAACTTCATAATGGGCATAACCGGCATCCGCAAGCACGGCACACATCAGCTCAAACTGCCGCGCACTTTGTTCCTCAGAAACATCGTCGGCACGTCCTTGTCGGATCAGGTAATGCAGTGCGGTCTTTTCTTCAACGGTCAAGGCATAAGCAGACAGGTGGGGTATGCCCATGTGGACGATCCGGTTGAGGTTTTCTTCCCACTGCCGATCATTCATGGTGGGCGTGCCATAGATCAGGTCCACCGTCAGCCGGTCAAAGCCCAATTGCTGAGCCCGTTCAATGGACGCTGCGGCCTGGACTGTAGTGTGCGAGCGGTTCATGTACCGGAGATCCTCCTCGTGAAAGCTCTGCACGCCAATACTCAGCCTGTTGATGGGGGTATCCCGCAAAAACAGGAGCTTTTCGCGGGTCAGATCGTCGGGATTGGCCTCCAGGGTGACCTCCGAGACACCGGCAATGGAGAAAACCTTTTCCAGGTGATCAAACAGCCTGCGCAGTTCATCGTTTTCAAGCACCGAGGGTGTGCCTCCGCCCAGGTATACCGTGTTGATCGCTCCCGTTTCCCCGATATCCCGGAAAAAATCAGCCTGCATCGACATTTCCTGCATCAGGGCATCCACAAAAGCCTTCCTGTTCCGGTGCGATACCGAGAAGTGAAAGTTGCAGTAGTGACAGGCCTGCCGGCAGTAAGGGATGTGGATGTAGATACCGGACATTTGTGTTATGGGTTACAGGGGTTGGTTGGTTATTGGGTTTGCGGTTTGCGGTAGCCTGAGGTGCTTGCAGGGTGTTTGGTTTGAATAGCGTGTTATTGGATGATGGGGTTAAGGGGGTATGGGGTTAAAGGGATGTAAGGTTATAGGGGTTCAGGTTTTTTTGAAGTTAATGGATTGTTGGGCATGGGTTAAGCGTGTGCTGTGTGATGCGGTTGCTGGGGGTTTGACTGGGTCAAAGGTAAAAAAACTATGATTGGTTGACTGGAAGATTATTCGTAGTGAAAATATTTTTATCTTTGGATGGCTTAATTTAATGCAAAGCAGATGCTTTACAAGGAACATGGGGCTACCACGGTGGGCAGCTTTAGTCAGCTGTCTGGCTTTGATGGCGTGCTGCATTTTGTGTCCACGCGAAAGGGCGGGATCAGCATAGGCAACTTTTCCTCGCTAAACCTGGGCTTTCATGTGGGAGATGACAATTTCCGGGTATTGAGGAACCGGCGCATCCTGGCTGACGAAATCGGTGTTGACCTGGGTCGTTTCACCTTTGCCCACCAATGCCATAGCGCCAATGTTGCCATTGCCGATCAGGCCTGCCGGGGCCGCGGCGCCATGGAACTTGACTCTGCCCTGCCCAACACGGATGGCATCATTACCAACGTAAAAAACATATGCCTGGGGGTGCAGGTGGCCGATTGCGTTCCTGTTTTATTGTATGACCCGGATTGCAAAGTGATTGCAGCAATACACGCAGGGTGGAAAAGCACCCTGAGAAAAATCACCACCGTGGCAGTCCACAAAATGATGCAACACTATGGCTGCCGCGCCGAAAACATGCTTGCCGTCCTTGGACCTTCCAATGGCCCTTGCTGTTATGAGGTAGGCGACGACGTGGTCAGGGAGGCGCGGGTGGCCCTGGGAAACATCAATGATGTGATCAAGCCGTCAAAGACACCTGGTAAACACATTTTTGATCAATGGACAGCCAATATCCGCCAGCTCAAAGATGCCGGTCTGAAAGCATCGCATATCGAGTGTGCCGAAGTATGCACGCAGTGCAATACCGATCACTTTTATTCCTCCAGGGCAGATGAGGGGCATACTGGTCGCTTCATGGCGGGCATCATGCTCACCAAAGGCGCTTAGCAAGCATTGCGGACATTTTTTTGACCAAAAACAAACAGGTATCTAAATCCTTTTATAGCTCAAAACAACCCTTTATTCATTAAAACCACAAGCAAATGAAAAAAACCTTACTCTTTCTTATCGGCATCATGATGGTCTCATGGGCCGTAGCCGAACCAGCTGAACGCCAGAAGGTGGTGATGGAGATCTTTACCGGGACATGGTGTGGCTTTTGTCCAGGTGCAGCCATGGGGGCAGAAGACATGCTGGACAATGGCCATGATGTGGCCATCATCAAGTTCCACGTGGGAGATTCATACGCCAATGCGCACTCCAATGCCAGGGCAAACTACTACAACCCCCAGGGCTACCCAACAACCTGGTTTGATGGCACATTGAGTCATGCAGGTGGCAACCCCAACAACAGCATTTATCCAACATTTCTTAACCTCTACAACCAGCGCATTGACGTCCCCTCCCCCTTCACCCTGGAAATGGAAGTGGAGCACACCGAAGGGGATGACTATGACCTGACCGTATGGGTCACCCA
>PUPG01000059.1 GCA_003553005.1 Bacteroidales bacterium | reverse complement strand
TCCTTGTTGCGAAGTACCTCGATGGCGCCTTTCGGTCCCATCACGGCGATTTCGGCCATCGGCCAGGCGTAATTGATGTCGCCCCGCAGGTGCTTGGAGCTCATCACACAGTATGCCCCGCCATAAGCCTTTCTCAGGATAATGGTGATCTTGGGTACGGTGGCTTCTCCATAGGCAAACAACAATTTTGCCCCGTGGATGATGATGCCGCCATATTCCTGTACGGTCCCGGGAAGGAAGCCCGGTACATCCACGAGTGTGACCAGCGGGATGTTGAATGCATCGCAGAACCGCACGAATCGTGCAGCCTTGCGTGAGGCGTTAATGTCGAGCACACCGGCCAGGTAGTTCGGCTGGTTGGCTACGATGCCCACTGAGGTGCCGTTGAAACGGGCGAAGCCCGTGACAATATTCTGGGCATAGGTCCGCTGCACCTCCAGGAACTCGCTGTTGTCCACCACCGAATAGATGATGTCCTTCACGTTATAAGGCTTGTTGGGGTTTTCCGGAATGATGTCGTTGAGCCCCTCGTCCAGCCTGTCGATGGGATCATCACTGGGCTCCATCGGGGGCTCTTCCAGGTTGTTCTGCGGCAGAAAACTGATGAGCTTGCGGATCATCAGGATGCCTTCGCGCTCGTCTTCTGCAATGAAGTGCGACACGCCGGACTTCGTACCGTGGGTAATTGCACCACCCAGGTCCTGTTCCGTGACGTTCTCCCCAGTGACTGTTTTCACCACCTTCGGACCCGTTACAAACATGTAACTGTTGTCCTTGGTCATGATGTTGAAGTCGGTGAGTGCTGGTGAATAGACCGCGCCACCGGCACAAGGGCCAAAAATGCCGCTGATCTGCGGGATGACACCGGAGGCCATGATGTTGCGCTGGAAGATCTCCGCGTAGCCTGCCAGGCTGTTTACCCCTTCCTGGATGCGCGCGCCGCCGCTGTCATTAAGCCCAATGACCGGTGCACCCATCTTCAGGGCCTTGTCCATCACCTTGCAGATCTTCTCTGCATAGGCAAGGGAGAGTGAGCCGCCAAACACGGTGAAATCCTGGGCAAACACATAAACTACGCGTCCGTCGATGGTTCCGTAGCCCGTTACCACGCCATCCGAATAAAACTGCTTGTCTTCCAGGCCAAAATCGGTGCACCGGTGGGTGACAAACATGTCAAACTCTTCGAAACTGCCGTCGTCGAGCAGCAGTTCAATGCGCTCACGGGCTGTCAGCTTGCCTTTCTGATGCTGGGCGTCAATTCGTTTCTGCCCGCCGCCAAGCTTGGCCAGCTCCCGCTTCTGCAATAATTCCTTGATCTTGTCTTCAAAAGCCATATTGTGGTGCCGTTATGAATATTGTGATCCCTTGATTATAATTCGTTCTTCTGTTGGTGTTTGAGACGATGCATCCTGCCCGATCGTTGCTGCCCAAATGTCCTCAATGGCCTTTCATTGGCGTCTAATGGTGACTAATGGGATTCGAACCCACATCCCCGGGGACTACTTTTTGTTTTTGTCCTCACACAGCTCCATCAACACGCCGTGCGTAGACTTCGGGTGCAGGAAAGCAATGTCGAGGCCCTCAGCTCCCTTACGGGGCTGCTTGTCGATCAGCCTGACGCCCTTTTCATCCATCTGCGCAAGCGCATCTTCGATGCCATTCACCGCAAAAGCCATATGGTGCACGCCTTCACCTTTCTTTTCCACAAACTTACCAATGGGGCCTTCCGGATCTGTGGATTCGAGCAATTCGATCTTGGTCTGACCTACCTGGAAAAATGCCGTTTTTACCTTTTGGTCCGTCACCTCCTCGATGGCATAGCATTCCATGCCGAGCACGTCTTCATAAAAGCGGATGGACTCTTCAAGGTTTTTTACGGCAATGCCGATGTGTTCAATGTGTGAAATATCCATGATGATGTGGTTAAATGATTGTCGCAATTTAGCAATGTCAAAATGTCTGGTTGTTGGCTTTTGGCAGTTAGCTTCTGGCCATTGGTTATTGGGTTTGCTGAGCGGCTTCGACAGATTGAAAGGCCCCGAGTTGTTAATTAATTAGCAAAACAATAAATTAACGAAGGCCAGCCTGTTAAAATTGCTGCAAATATAGGAAAGTTTATGCAATCCGCACAGGGTGCCTGCATCAAAAAAATAAAAAATTAACAAGTTTGACCTTGTGGGCTATGTGGCTGATTTACGGGGGAACAAGCTTAATGGGCGGGTGTGATGAACCAGGGCATTTCCACGTCCCAGTTTTCCCGCACCTGGATGGTGTCGGGGTGCATGTATACCGGTTCGGGTTGTCGGTTTTGCAGGTAGTCCCCGGTCGTCCAGGAGCCGCTTTCGTCGAGGTCGTCGACAAGCCTGAGGAGGTATCTCCCGGCGCGGATGTGTTGAAACACATAGCGGCCGCTTTCCCAGATCAGCTGCTCCTGCAGGATCTCCTCATCCCGGTTGAGCAATTGCAGGATGCGTTGGTGTGTAGCCGGGGGCATTTCGATGTCGAGGATGATGTTTCCATAATTTTCGCGCGAGGTGGTGGAGAACGCATACACGAGGGTGTCGTTGGTCAGGCCGAAGATGTCCGTGAACGCGCCCGGCAAGATGTCAAGCTGGTAAGCGGTTTCTTCTTCCAGGGGTGGTTGCATTTCCAGTGTGCGGCGCACATGATCGGTAAAGTGGAAGCTTGCCGGCAGCGGGATGCTGTCGTGGATGAACAGTTGTATCCTGGAGGTGTCAATCTCTTCGATGGGATGCTCGCTGGATAGTTGCAGCGGCTGGTGGAAAGGCACGGCCGAGGGCCGTGCAAATCCGGGTCGGATCTGCAGGCTTGGCGCCTCTTCTTCGTCGCGATCCCTGGCGCTGCGCCTCGGGGTAGTGGCGCGACGCACGGTATCCAGCACCTGGTCGCCATCCCTGATTTCCAGGAAAAGCGAATCGCGCCCGGTGTCGGCAAACCAGATCCTCAGCGTGTCCCGGTCGGCACCAAACTCCGGGATATGCCAGTCGTCATCATCAAAGGGTTCCCGGATCTCGCGCACCTTTACCGAATCAAAGGGGACCCGGAAGCCGATGGTGAGCAATCCCCTGCGCGTCAGGCTGGAAGTGGTGACGCGCTGTACCGTGTCTTCTTCCTGGAACAGGTATATATGGTAGGATGGCTCAGCAACTGGCAGCCCGGCAGGTTCAGGTGCCGGTGGAATGGTGTCTTCATTTTCCTCGGGAAGGGTATCGTGGATCGCAGCGATATAGCGGGGCGTGACCAGGGAGTCCAGGAAGCCGATCCGCTCGTCCGGCAGGTCGTATTTAAAATTGTAGTTCTGATCATCCAGGGCAAACATCAGGTATTCGCCGTCGGCCATGTTGCTGATGGTAAAACGCCCTTCTTCGTCCGTCTTGGCAAGGTATACCGGCCTTTCCAGGTAGGGCACGGAATCGTAGATCCTGTCATACAGCATCACATATACGCCTTCCTCCGGCTGGAGGTTGTAAGCGTTGTGTACCTGTCCGCCAACAGCGAGCGAGTCGACGTGGTCGCCGGTGGACAAGACGAATTGGAAGTTGGGTATGGCATTCCCTTCGGTGATGTCGCGGATGGCGTCGCCAAAAAAGAAATTGTAGGTGGTATTGGGCCGGAGCTCTTCTTCAAGCTCCATCACGATCGAGCGGCCCCGGATGCGCACTTCCGGCATGGTTTCCAGTGGCGGGGATACCAGCAGTTGTTGCTGAATGTTGCGCAACTCCACAAACTCATCAAAAAAGATCCGGATCTCATCGCCGTCGAAGTTGGCAGAGAAGTTGGGCGGCGTGCTTCTGACCACCCGTGGCGGGTCTTCGTCCCTCGGCCCGCCGGTCGGTGAAACCACGTGGGCACAGGCGTAGAATAGGATCACCAGCGCAATGCCGGCGATCATCCGCCATTGCCTGCCTGTAAGAAATGCCCTTTTGTGCATCATGTCCGGTTTTTTGTTGGCCTACAAAAATACCAAAATAATCCCGGTCGGCCAGCTGGTAAAACAGGAACTTCCTGGCAGCTTCCCGGGAACAGGCGAGCCAGGGGCATGGGGATGAAGCGAGCCAAATCAAAAAAAACCGGGTCCCTGCTTTGCTGCAGAGACCCGTAAACCAAAAACTACATGAAGGATTTGAACAGTATGGAAACTTGTGGTGTGTCAGATGCGGGCAAGCTCTTCGTTCAGATCGAAGGGAAGTTCTTCTTCCTGCTCCGGCTGGCTGTAGCGGCTGATGTCAAAGACGTGCTTTTGTGGTTCATTTTCTGCGGATTCAAACAGGCTCTTCAGGTCTGCCGGAATGGCTTCCGCTTCTTCTTCCATCAGGGGAAGGGTCAATTCGGTACCATTGGCGTCGTAAAAGGTCAGCGTGGTGGTGTTTGCATTTGCGCTAATGAAGCTGGCGCTGATCAGGATGGTGGCGAGGGTTGCGATGATTCTTGTTTTCATGACTCAGAGGGTTTTATTGTTTGTTATTTTTTTGTTTCGCTTTCACCCTCAATATAGCGAAAGGTGTGCCAAAAGATGTAAGGTGCTTAAAATAAGAAAGATAAAAGCAGGACGGTAGGCTGTTTGTGCGAAATATGTGTTCGCGAGCGTACACCTGTTTTTCAAAAGCGTACGGAAAAAAATGGATGCGATATTTTTCTATGTCAGCATTTCTAAATCCTGCCGCATTGAAATGTTGAGCGCTGGTCACTTTAATATTTCATCAAATGGAGTCAGCTAATCAAGTAGCTATGATATTTTTTGTGAAAAAAGCACCCGGTTATTGTAGAAACCCTTCAACAGTTATCCTTGATACAAACGACCAGACTATTGTGGGGTTGATTCCATATCACCGGTAGAATGGGCAATATCATTGAATATGCGAATATTTTGTTAACCAAAACCAATTTTGGAACGATTCTGGATTTTATCTGGGCAATATGCCGGCAGGTAAGCTACTTACAGGCTTTATACTGACCTGCTGATGACTGAATTGTATTCATCTTGTTAAATACATCAAGCCCTATGAAAAAATGGAAAATAGCACAGAAAGATCTTTTTATTCCCTTCAGCCTTAAAGACTTGGACTTCAAAACAACCGATGATCTGGGCGATATGACAAACTCTCTTGGACAAGAGCGTGCATACGAGTCGATGAAGTTCGGCTTCAATATCCGGCAAAAAGGATTTAACCTGTATGCGATGGGCCCGAGTGGATCCGGGAAATATGCCTCTGTTAAGGAGTATCTTACCAAAAAGGCTGCCGGGGAGGAAATTCCTTCTGAATGGTGTTATGTAAACAATTTTGAGGAGTCGCACCGTCCCGTTTGTATTCGGTTTCCAGCCGGGCGTGCAAAAGTATTCAGTGAGGACATTGAAGATTTGTTACGCGATCTTCGCGGGGCTATTCCTTCTGCTTTCGATAGCGAGGAGTTCCGGAATCGCCTTCAGGATATTGAAGAAGAATTGAAGAGCAAACAGCAGAAAGGATTTTCGGAGCTGAAGAAACGGGCCGAAGAAGGGGGGGTAACCATGATGGAAACGCCTGCCGGCTTGGCGTTTGCGCCAATTAAGGATGGTGATGTGTTGTCTCCCGAACAGATCAATGAATTGCCTGAAGATGAGCGAAAAGAGATAGAGGAAAAGATACGACAGTTTCAAAAAGAGCTTGGGGACATTCTTCAGCAGCAGCCTAAATGGCAGCGGGAAGCTCAGAACAAGATAAGAGAGCTTAGCCGTGAAATTGTAAAGTCCACTGTTTCTTCCTTGATGGATGAACTGAAAGACAAGTATGATGATTTGCCGGATGTAAAAAAACATCTGGAGGCAGTACAAGATGATTTGATCGACCATGCTGAACAGTTTCAAGACGCAAAGGACGGCAAAAAGCAGGCGCCGCAGATTCCCGGTATGCAGCAGCCGGATCCCACCGAAGCCATATTTCACCGGTATAAGGTGAATGTTCTGGTGGACCATAGCGAAGCAAAAGGCGCACCTGTAGTTTATGAAGACGATCCTGCTTTTCAGAGCCTGGTTGGCCGTATAGAACATGTCTCCCAAATGGGTGCCCTAACCACGGACTTTACCCTCATCAAACCCGGAGCTTTGCATCGTGCCAATGGCGGATATCTTATGCTCGATGCATATAAAGTCCTTATGCACCCCTATGCCTGGGAAGGACTGAAGCGATGTTTGCAGGCGGGTGAAGTGCAGACCGAAAGCCTTGGTCAGGCACTGCACCTTATGTCTACCGTATCTCTTGAGCCGGAACCGGTCCCTTTGGATGTAAAGGTGGTTTTGATCGGAGAGCGAATGATCTATTATCTGCTCTACCAGCTGGATAATGAGTTTGCCGATTTTTTTAAGGTGGCCGCTGATTTTGAAGAATATATTGATCGCACGCCTGAATCTACATCCCTTTATGCAAAATGGATTGCCACCCTTGTTCGGCGGGATAAGCTTCAGCCGTTTGACAAAGATGCTGTTGGACGTATAATTGAACAAGCCTCCCGTGTTTCCGGAGATGCGGAAAAAATTTCCGTGCAGATGCGTGAACTTACAGACCTTTTGAGAGAAGCGGATTACTGGGCCAGGGAAGATGATCGCAAAGTTGTGACTGACCGGGATGTTCAGAAAGCCATAGATTCACGTATTTTCCGTGCCGACCGTATGCGGGAGCGCTTCAGGGAGGAAACGGACAAGGGGCGTGTGCTCATTGATACTGAAGGGGAGCAAGAGGGCCAGGTTAATGGACTTTCTGTATTGCAAATCGGGGAGTTGATGTTCGGCAATCCTAGCAGGATCACGGCACGTGTCAGGGTTGGTCCTTCCAAAGTTGTGGATATTGAGCGGGAAGCAAAACTCGGAGGAGCGATTCACTCAAAAGGAGTGCTGATTCTCAGTGGTTTCATAGCCGGTCGTTACCTTCCCGATCAGCCGCTATCCATGCTTGCAAGCCTTGTATTTGAACAAAGTTACTCGGGTGTGGAGGGTGATAGCGCTTCTTCGGCAGAACTTTATGCCTTGCTGTCAGCCCTGGCAAAGGTTCCCATACGCCAGTGGATCGCTGTCACTGGTTCAGTCAATCAGCATGGCCAGGTCCAGGCGGTGGGTGGCGTCAACCAGAAGATCGAAGGTTTTTTTGAGGTTTGTAAGCAGCGAGGGCTTAACGGACAACAGGGCGTGCTTATTCCGGAAGCAAACAAAGGACAGCTTATGTTACGCAAAGATGTGCTTGAAGCGTCGGAGCAGGGAAAGTTTCACATTTATGCGGTAAAGCATATTGATGAAGGGATTGAAATCCTTACGGGAATGCCTGCAGGTGAACGAAACGACAAAGGTGAATACCCCGAAGGAACCATCAATCATAAAGTGGAGGAAAGGTTGAAGGCCTTTGCCCGTTCTGCCAAGGGGTTTTCAGGCCTGTCAGGTACCGGCGATAAGTAAAATTTGAGGACAGGAGCTTGCAGTTGTGCGCCGGCTAAGAAAATCGCCTGTGATTAATGTAGAAGACTTTCACTGCGGGGTGTAAAAATGTGAATGCCACAGTGGGAAAACAGCCTGACATACTGAAGCTTCAAAAAAGATGGAGGAACAAGGTTATTCCTTTGCGAGATCACGCATGAACTGCAGCAACTCCTCGTGGGAGGGGGATTGGGCGTTGCGCACGTAGTATCCTGAGGTGCATACTCCGGCCATCAGGCATTCGGCGGGGGTAAATCCGCCCAGCCAGCCGTTACAGAATCCGGCGTTGAAGTTGTCGCCAGCCCCGGTGGTCAATTTTGGTTTTTTGGTGTACGGACCATCAACCCAGGTGGCTGTGTCCGGGGTGGCCACGGCTGCACCGTGCACCGGGTGAATCACGATGGCGTCGATGCCGGTGGCTTTTTGAATGGCGGCGGCCCTCGTCACCACATCCTCTTCGCTGATGTCAAGCATCTCAGCAATGATGCGGGACTCATTCATGTTCATTCCCAGGATGGTGTCGCAAGGCAATGCGGAGATTAGCCTGATCACTTCCCGGATGTCTTCCGTGGTGCGTTTCTGCGGGTCAGCCAGGTCAATAAAAACAGCGGGTGGGTGTGCCGTGGATTTCATTAGTTTGCCAAACAACGAAATGATATCATTCAGGTTCGACAGCATGGTCCAGTTAGTAAAAGCTACCATATCCGCTGTCTCAAGGAGACCAACCAGTTTTTTTTCAGGCAGTTGGGCGAGCAGGTTTTCGGCATTGACCTCCACCAGGTTATTCATCTTGCCCATCATGATCTTGCCGTCATAAAACTCCAGGGCATCGGTATGTCCGGGGTCGGTCAGGGAGATGACTTCCCGGCAGTTGTCTGCGAAATCAGAAAATACGGGATCGATATGGTGTTTGCCGAGTGCGCCGATATAGGTGATCTCCTGCCCGAGGCTGATAAGAGCGTTGGCCATGATGGGACCGTTGCCGCCCAGCTTGGTCTGCACGGGCACCATCTCGATGTTCGCGCTCAGTCCGGCTACCGAAGCGATGCGCTCGGAAAAAGCGGTGATGTCCCTGATGCGCTCATACGACTCCGGGTCTTTTCGTTTATCCACCACGTGGATGATCTCATCCACAAAGCCATCAAAACCCGCCACGATGTGCTTCTTCTCGTGGTATACCTCCATTTTTCTTATGGTCTCTTGCAGGATCTCAGGTTGGGTCATGTGATTATTTTTTTCAAAAATGACAAAATGACAAAAGGATGCTGCTTACTGCTTACTTACTTCTTACACTTAACTTCTTACTAGCTTCCCGGTGCTACAATCTCCCGTAGACCCGTGTAATCCTCCGCAGCCACTCCACATGCTCCTGCGTCAGCATCTCCTTCCGGTAGCGCCACTTCCAATAGCCTGGCGATTTCCCGGGGAAGTTCATCCGGGCGTCTTCATCCAGGCGAAGCAGGTCCTGCATCGGGGCGATGGCGATGTTGGACACCGTAGACCAGGCCAGCCGGATCAGTGACCAGGCGGGATCGTTTTCATCCAGGCAGAAATAATCGTGCATGTTTTGCTTGTCCTGCGGCGGACTGTGTTTGAACCAGCCCACGGTGGTGTTGTTGTCGTGGGTGCCGGTATACACCACGCTGTTTCTGTCGTAGGTGTGCGGGATGAAGTCGTTTTCTTCGCCCGAGTCGAAGGCAAACTGCAGGATTTTCATCCCCGGCAT
>PUPG01000065.1 GCA_003553005.1 Bacteroidales bacterium | reverse complement strand
TTGGCGGCCAGGTCGGGGTGGTCGTACTGGATGCCATCGTCGATGATGGCCACCAGGATGGTGGAATCGCCTTTCTCAATGTCCCAGGCCTCTGGCATGCGGATGTCGGCCCCCGGCGTACCCCCGGTCTGGCCGGTGTTATGATAGTGCCACTGGTTGTCAAACTGCGGGTCATTCGGGAACCAGCCACTATCGCCGTCATGCTCATCCGCAGGGTTGATGAAGGCGTCTTCATCCCAGTCAAACACCTCGCCGCTGACTAGTTGCTTCAGGTAGACGGGCTCTGCCACATCGACCTCATCGAGGTCCTGGAAGAGCGGGATGATTGCAAGGAGGTCCTGGGAAGCGTCCACGTGAATGTCGTACCACAGGTGCAGGCCCCAGTCGCGGTGACGCGCCGTGTGCCTGGTATGGTGGGCCGGACTGGAAAAGGTTGGAACCACCTCGCTGACGGCGGTGGCCATAGCCAGCTGATCCAGGTCTGGCAGGTTAAACGTTCCTGTCGTGAATGGGCCGGCTTCCGGAAGCTGGTCGGCATTCCTGACCGCCTCGCGGCTCAGGCGGATGCGAAACCGGTCTTCTTCGATGATCTCCGGACTGATGGTGGTCAAGTCGATGGTGGGACGCGGACCGAAACGCACTTCATCGGCTGCGGCCAGGGTCATCCCGACCGGAATGAGCAGTAAAAGCAGGGCAATATGGAATGATTTGTTCATGAGCTGTCGTTTTATGTATGTGTTTAGGAAACAGCGGAATAAAACGATTGTTCAGGATGCCTGCAACATTTTTCCCGGTTTTCCCGGGATCGGGCATAAAAAAAGAGGCATCCCACGGATGCCTCTTTGAATTTATATTCGATCGCTTTTTACTGCACGATCAGTTTCCGGGTGGTCCTTTCTTCATCATCCAGGGTGATGAAATAGACGCCGGGACTGAAGTCATTCAGGCTGACTTCGATTTGCTGTTCACCCTCCGTTTGTCCAAGGTCGATCCGCTTAAGCAGCTGGCCGGTATGGTTGATCACGGTCAGCGTAGCGGCTGTCCCGGGTTGGTCCAGCGTAATGGTCACACTTTCACGGGCCGGGTTTGGAAAGATATCCAGCGTAGTTTCGGTCACTTCCGCGACATCGGTGCCATCCTCCTGCAGTGTGATGTCCAGCTGCACATCCTGGTCGTGCACTTCCACTTCTCCTTCATAGGGTTGGAAATACTCTGCAGCAATGGTGAACTGATGGACGCCAGGGATGATATCCTGGATGTCGTACATCCCTGCATCATGGGTTTCCCCATCGATGGTGATGGTGGCGTGCTCTACCGGGGTGCCCCAGCGGTCATAGACCTCAAATTGCACCATATAATAGGGGTTCATTGCAATGTCGAGGAGCACGTCGCTGTCTGTGACCTCCACCTCGCCTGCATAGGTCTCGTAGCCTTCGGCAGCAATGGTAAAGGGGTACAGCCCGTCTTCCAGGTCATCGACCACCATTTCGCCATCTTCCAATGGTTGCCCATCAAAGATGATGACGGGATCAGGCACTTCGTCGCCGTGGACATCCTGGATGTCAAAGGCCACCTCGAACACGCGCAGGATATTGGCTTCGATCACTTCTGTTCCCTCTTCGATTTCGAAAGGTTCAAGGATCAGCGGACGGTGACTTTCGGCATGCACACTAAAATAGAGCGATCCCTCAGGCAAGTCAAAGATGGCTTCGCCTTCGTGGTCTGTTTGCTTTTCGGTGTTGCCCACTTCCACGGTGGCATTCTCCACGCGGTCACCAAATTGGTTCTCCACGCGGAAAGTCACGTCGTATGTAGGCAATTCATAATGTACGATGATTTTCCAGGTCTCATTGGGCACATACACATATTGTGTGTTGGAACCTGATCCACCCCAGGTACGGAAAACGTGCAGTTCGAAGTCGATGTCGCCTCCACCTTCCACGTCATTGGCGATATCCAGTCCGGTCCTGTGGTACTCGATGGTACCCCCGGAGTTGGTTTCTCCTTCATATACCTGGGATTCTGTTTCGCCTCCCTCAGAGACGCAACGCAGGAAGGAGCGCTGTTCGCTCATCCAGGCGCCTCCGTGCGAAGTGAGGTCGTATTCCACATCCACGCCCACGATGGTGGCGCCTTCCGGAATGGTAACGGTCATCTCGCCGGGCTCCAGCGCATCGCTTCCGGTATGCGGGTTGTTGTTGTGTGTGGAGGGGATGTCGCCATCGCTGTAGTATGGCGCCGTGCCAATCGTGATCTCTTTTTCCTCGGTGAAGGTGTACGCCCCGGTGTGTGCCTTGAATAGCAGTGTGGCGATGCTCTCCAGCGGGGTGTCGTGAAAAGCGGTTACCTCAAACACCAGGTCGACACTGTCTTCAGGGTCGAGGGATTCCACATCCTGCACTTCATAGGAAAGCACGGTAAGCCACTCTCCGTCCGATTCGGCGAGCACCTCAATGTGCGCTGTGGTCATCTGGCCGGTGTTGGTCATGCTGATGTGCACTTCTGCCGTTTCGCCCGGGTCAAGCATCCCGTCGCCATCGCCGGTCTCGCTGTCGTCGATGACCATGTCCGTAAACTCGAGGAAGGGCGCGTGGGCCATTTCCGTGAACTCGGTGCGCCAGATTTCGGTTGGCTCAGCGTCGGCGAAGGTTTCTACGGCAAACACGATCTCATAGTTGCCAGGAATGTTGTCGGCTACCTCGAAGCTGAAGACGTCCTCAAAAGACTTTTCCTCTTCGGGGCCAAAGTCGCCCAGGTTGGCCACGCTGTCCACTACGGTGATGTAGTCGGATTCCGTAGAGAAAACCGCTTCCACATCTTCGATTTCTTCGTCAGTCGGGTTGAACAGGGTAAGGTCCAGCGTAATGAATTCACCGGGATTGATGTTTCCATCATCGTTGCCTTCGCTGTCGTCCAGTTCATGATCTACATACTGGATTCCTGGGTAAGGCGTAGCCTGGATGGCAGCCAGGGCGTCGATGCGGCCACTGCCGTGGGTGTTGCTTTTGGAACTGCTCATCTCCATGGCAGTCTCCTCGATGATTTGGTTGACCTCTTCAGGGAGCAGGTTGGGGTTTTTTTCGAGTATGAGGGCCATGATGCCTGCCACTGCCGGGGCGGCCATTGACGTTCCGCTTTTCGAGGTATAGCCCGTATCATTGCTGTGCAGCAGGGAAAGCACATCGGCACCCGGTGCTACGATGTCTGGACGTATCAGTCCCTGCCCGGGGTTGTAGTTATAGTCATTGAAGGGCGATTCGTTTTGCCAGGTTACAGGGCCCTTGCTGGAGAAGCCGGCCATGTTGTCGTTGCTGTCGGTGGCTCCTACGGATACCACCGCGGAGTTACCCCCTTCCTCTGTCTGGTCGGGATGGGTCCACGGAGGAGGGACATCACCTGGGGTGCGCACCTCACTGGGTGGTGGGTCACCGCCCCAACCGCCTTCGTTTCCCGAGGCGACGGAAGCAATCAGTCCGGCACTCAGCGCATTGTTCATCGAGGTACGCAACAACACGCGGTCGGGGTTCCAACCGTGCATCCAGCCCAGGGATAAGCTCATGATGTGAGCACCATAATCGACAGAAAACTGAATGGCTGCTGCTACGGCGGATTCGCTACCGCTGCCCGAACTGTTCAGCACCTGCAGGTTCATGATGGTGGCATCCGGGGCCATTCCCGTGCCTGTTCCAGATGCACCCGTTCCAGCTACCGTACCCGCGCAATGTGTGCCATGGCCCTGGTAGTCCATGGTGTTGTAGGAGTCGTCAATGAAGTTATAGCCGTGACCAGGGTAGTCGATGTGTTGCCACATGTTGTCGGTGATGTCGTGGTGATTGTAATTGATGCCCGTATCCATGACGGCCACGATCACCTCATTGCCGGTATAGCCCAGGTCCCAGACCTGGTCGGCATTGACCAGTGTGACATTCCACGCCAGGTTGGTGCGGTCCAGCTTGTCGGTGGCATTGACCGGGGTGGCCGCCAGCTCACTGTCAGCCAGGGCAGGTCTTGCATTGCCTTGGGATCCTTCATCAGACAAGAGCAGGTTGTGCATCTTGTCATAATCCACGCGGGCCAGGTCCTTGCGTGTGTTCAACTCCTGGATTACAGCGGGCTTCACCTCCACGGTGACCATGTTGGCAATCCACAAAGGCTTGATGTTTCTTGCCAGGCCGGCCGCCTCCTGGTCTTCCAGGTAGGCGATGAGGTTGGCTTGCTGCGTCTTGCTGAACGATTTCAGGGTGCTGACCACGTGCTCCCGACGTTGGTCGCGGTTGCGAATGGACCGGCTTTGCTGATACAGATCCTGCTGATCGTATTGCTCGGCCAGGCGCAGGTTGACCCTGATGAATTCATCCTCACCGCGCTCCATAACGGCATCCTGCAACCTTTCGGTAAGCACAGGCTGACCGGTTGCCGTGGTAAAGGCCAGGGCCACCATGAGTATGGAAAAGAAAAAGTAACGTGTGTGTGATAGCATAAAAGTGGTTTTATAATGATTGAAAATTGAAGAGAAAATGCAAATTTACTCATTTTCAGGATACACGTCAAGAAAACATCTCACATATAATATATGAATATGGGTTCAATGGTATGATGAGGACCATCGAGTCACGATGCATCTGCATGCAGCAGTCATGTAGGGAAATAAGGTGCTGAAAATGGGGAAATCACGGGGACATGCCTTGCTAAAACGCAGGCTGGTTTAACGGTTTTTAACGACCTTGAAGGTTTTGATTTCTTCGCTGCCCCTGGTGATGATGAGGAAGTAGATGCCTGCCTGCTGTTCGTTCAGACTGACTTCCGTGATCAGCCCTTCGAGCCTGCTGCTTCTGATGAGTCGCCCTTGTTCGTCAAACAGGCTGTATTCCATTTCTGCATACTTGTCGTCATGCAGGCGCACATTTACAAAGTCCGTGGTGGGGTTCGGATAGGCGTCAATGCTGATGTCGTGTCCGGGGATTTCATCAATGCTGGTGACCACCAGGTGTGGCTGGTGGAAACCTTGTGTCAGGACGATGTCGTCAGCCGCAAAGGTTTCAATCATCATTTCTCCCAGCGTCCATTCAATGGTCATGTCTCCTCCTTCTCCTTCGCCTCCTGAGGTGGCGATGACAAATGGTGAGATGCTCTGGGCATGGGTCCAGGAAGAGATCAGGACCACAACGGCAAGGATAAACAGGTTATTTTTTTTCATAACTTCAGAACTTTTCAACCGGTCAGTTAAAACCGGACAGGACTTGTTTTGTTGTTAGACGTTTGTTTTTGTTGACATTGACTCAATCAACCGGGCTAAATTACAAAATATCCCTCCACCATCAAAATTTGTGGCCGAAAAAAGTATCTTTGGAAAGTCTTTGTCAGATAACCAAATAGTCACGACTTATGCGTTTGTATTGCTGCTTGCTTTCCCTTGTCTTCTCTTCGATGCTTGTTACATTAGCTTATGACGCCTTTGCCAGGGAGGAGTTTGCGCCCGGTGAGCGGGCACCCGTCCGGCACAAGGAGGTTGCCCGGGATGCCGGTGAGTCTGGACATCCCCGCCAGGTTCCTGTGGAATTGCGCGATGCCTATCGCGGGCAAAAGGAATACTCCGACTCGTTGGCGGACGTGATCCAGCAATTCAATGCCCACATCAGGGCCGATTCCATCCAGGCCACCATGCAAAGCCTGGAAGATTTCGGGACCCGATTTGCCCTGGCTGAAAACCGCAAGGAGGTAGCCGAATGGATCAAGGGGCGCTTCATGGATGTGGGTTACACGCAGGCCCGGCTCGACTCCTTTCCCTTTAACACCCACTACCAGGGCAACTATTACGAGACGATGCAGTACAATGTGGTGATCACCTACGAGGGGCATCAGAACCCGGATTCGGTGCTGGTGATCGGTGCGCACTATGATTCCATCGTCACCGACTTCAATGATACTTTTGAAGAGGCTCCCGGTGCGGATGACAACGCCAGCGGGGTGGCTGCTGCCCTGGAAATCGCCCGGATCCTCAAAACACACGGGTATGCGCCGGCCTATACCATCAAGTTTGTATTGTTTGCCGCGGAAGAGCTTGGCCTCCACGGGGCCTGGGATTATGCCGACAAGGCCAGTGCGCAGGGCATGGACATCTATTGCATGATTAACAACGATATGATCGGTTACACTACGCAGATGCCCGGTCAGTGGACCGTCAACATGCAGACGTATCCCGGGGCGGACTGGTATACCAACCTGGCCCAGTACATCATTGGCAACCACACCAGCCTGCAGGTTACGCAAAATTCACAGTTTATCCAGGCTTCCGACAGCTGGGCCTTTCACCAGAATGGCTTTAATGCTGTTTTCTTCATTGAAGATGAATTCAATCCCTATTATCACACCGTCAATGATTTGGTCATCCACACCAACAAACATTTTGTGGCAGAGGTCACCAAAGCATCCCTGGGAATGCTCATCTACCTCAACGGCAGCGGACATACAGACACACCCTTGTTTGCACGCTGGGATGGTTCGGCGGACAGCGACTGGCATAACGCGGCCAACTGGAATCATGGGTTGTTACCCGCACCAAATACCGCGGTTCAGATTGACCCCGGGGCGCATCACGAGCCGGTGCTGAATGAGCCCGCAACCATAGGCAACCTTCACATACCAGAAGATGCCAGCCTGGTGATAGGCCGTGGTGGTGCATTGAGAGTGGCTGATGAGATCGTGAATGAGGCTGGTCCCCCGGGGCTTACGCTTGATGCCGAGGCCGGGACTGGCGACGCGTTGCCGGTTCTCATCCACGACAACGAGGACGTAATGGCAAGGATAAAACAGTATATGGATCCGTATCCGGTTCGTGGCGTAGGCCTTGCCTGGCATTGGCTGGCATCACCCGTCGCCGGCCAGGACATTGAAGATTTTGTGTCGGTGCTCGATGGAGCGGGTTTTGATCTTGCACGATGGGATGAGCCGGGAGACCAATGGCTGTATTATGATGATGACGGCGGTCCCCCGGAGAATGCCTTTGCACATACGGAGATGCTTCCCGGAACGGGGTATGTCCTTTTTACTCATGAACCTGCCACTTTCGCCTGGGAGGGACCGCTGCATGTCCAGGATTTTAGCTGGGAGAACCTGAGCAACCAGGGCCTGGAGCCAGGTGATCCCTATCCGGCAGGAAAAAACCTCGTAGGAAATCCCTGGGCCAGCGGCATACTTGTAGACCTGGCCTTTTGGAGTTCACCGGATGCTTCCGTGGAGCTCACCCCGCAATATCGCAATGAACACGAATTGGAACTTAACTTCAGACCATACAGGAAGGGAGCGGTCATACCACCCCAATCTGCATTTTATTTGCAGGTTGTAAGCCCCGGTGCCGAAGATGCTTCGCTGACCATCGACAAGGACGCACGCACGCAACAAGGTGCCGCAAATCCCGGTGATGACTACATCGTGCTGGCTGCAGAAGAGTTGTCGCTTGGCATTAAACAGCACGCCTATGTCCGGTTGAACGAACACGCCTCGGCTGAATATGACCATCGTTTCGACGCTACGTTTACGCCGCATTCTCCACCCTATTTTCACACCTCAAAGGGCGAACGGCCCTTGCTGGTGCATTCCCTGCCTGAACTGCATGAAGACCTTGTGATTCCCTATCACATTGGCGGGCTGTATGAAGACATGCAGTATGCCATCCATCTGAAGGAAAACCTGGAAGACAACGCGCTGTATCTCGAAGACCTGGCAACTGACAGCATCCATCCGCTTGACCTGGGCGTTCCTTATGTTTTTGAAAAAATGCCGGATGCCGGTCCCCAGAGATTTGTCCTTCATTTCGGAATGCCGGATGACCCCACGTCCATTCCGGAGGTTGCCGGTCCGCATAAACCAGGCGGCCGGGCCTGGGTGCACGACCGCACACTTTACCTGGAAGGATGGTCCGGGCCGACGACCTTGCACCTTGTGGATCTCACGGGAAGAACACTCGCTCGTTTTACTACCTCCCGGGGACTGACCTCGCACTCCCTGAGTTTGCCTGCAGGTGTTTACGTGCTTACCTCCCTGCAGGACCCCACGTTCCGCGAAAAACTGATTGTGCAGTGACTTCATCCGGTCACGGGGCATCATCACAAAAAAGAGGCCACCAACAAATGGCGGCCTCTCAAACCAAATTATGAAAAGAAATACACTATCGATCATAGTGCGCGCTGGTGCCGATGCTTGCTTTTGCGCTAAAGCAGCAGTGATTCGACACTATTTTTTGATCATCGTGCCGGAGTATGAAGCTCCGGACGAAGTGGTCAGTCTGTAGAAATACACGCCATCCCGCAGGTTGCCGGCATCCCAGCGATAGCTGTGGTCACCTGCGCTGAGGTGTTCATCAGCCAGGGTGGTCACCTGGCGGCCCTGCATGTCGTGGATGGTCAGCTGGACGTGTTCCGCTTGCTCCAGGGTAAAGGCCACGTGCGTATGGTCACTGAATGGGTTCGGGTAGTTGCGCAGGGTCAGGGCCTCCATCTCCGGTTCAATGATGGTTACGGACCCATCATCCAGTTCAATGTAGCACTTCAGGGTCCAGTCCCCGGGATATTCCTCCAGGTCGTCCTCGCCCAGCTTCACCCATTGGTCGATGAAGTACATGAAGCTTTGGCCGTGGGGCTGATTGTTGTCTCTGCCCCAGTAACCGCCACCTTTCAGGTCGATCACCAGGCCAATGTTTCCGGACAGGACCGTTTCGGTATACACCGGCACTTCCGTCCATCCATCACCATCGATGACCGGGTCATCCGTCAGCAGACCACCGGCATCGACTTCTGTTTCTGTCCAGGTGGCATCATCTTCCATATCGAGCACACGCCATTCGATGGGAGGGTTGGTGCCTTCATTCAGGATGTAGGCGATCTTCAGCAAGCGGCCTTCCTGTTCACCCAGGTCGATGGCTACGCCCAGCGACCAGGGTTGGTCGTTCTGCAGCCCCATCCCGGTAATGTTTTCGGCCTGGTAGTTGCCATACCATTCACCTTCAACATCGCGCCATTCAATTTCTACCTCCTCACTTTCTCCGGTATTTTGGTTGTCGGAAGCATCTGTTGCTTCCACGTAATAGCTTGCCTGGCTGTTTTCCGGTTGTCCGGGGATGCTGGCTGCATACAGGTCGTCCTGGCCTTCCATCTGGATGCTTGATTCTTCTCCATCGATCGTATAATAGAGCATCACCGATGCCACGCCCGACTCGTCTGTGACCCTGGCTGTCACCTGCAC
>PUPG01000029.1 GCA_003553005.1 Bacteroidales bacterium | reverse complement strand
CCGTGGCGCGCATTGTTTTCTATTATCTTTTTGTTCCATTCTTTTTAATCACAACCTGGTATAGCTTAAAAGAAAGGCAGGTGTAACCATGGAATTCAACAACCGACAAGCCATCTATCTGCAAATCGCAGATTATCTCTGCGAGCGGATCCTCAAACGCCAATGGCAGGAAGGGGAGAAGATACCCTCCATCCGCGAAACCGCCGTGATGGTGGAGGTCAACCCCAACACGGCCCTGCGCACGTATACCTTCCTCCAGGACCAGGGCATCATTTACAATAAACGGGGAATTGGTTACTTCGTGGCCGGGGACGGCTACAGGAAAACCCTGGAATTTAAGAAGCAAAACTTTGTAAATGAAGAACTTCCAAAGGTTTTTCACACCATGGAGGTCCTTGATATGGAACCCGCAGACCTGGAAGGTTACTTCCGGGAATATCAAAACGACCAGAATAACCAAAACACAAAATCCGCTTAACCATGAAAACCGTAAATAAAATTTTGTTAACTGCCTTCATTGTATTGATTCTTGCCGTGATATCCCTGGTGACATTGGTCCGGTTTGGCCTTTCAGGTGAAGTGATTCACGGCACGGGAACGCGTATCGAAGTGGAAAGGGCCCTTGACGAGGAGTTCCAGAAAATTGAATTACAGAACAATATGCAGGTGATCATCAGCCAGGACGCTACACCGCGACTCACGATCGAAGCGCATGAAAACATCGCCGCATTGGTCGACACACGGATTGCTGAGGGCACCTTAAAAGTATCCCTCTTGGAATCAGTAAGCGAGCAGGATAAACCTACCGTGCACCTTGTAATCAACGATTTGGAACACCTTGAGGCCTCGCGCGGCATTGTGCTCAAGAGCGAGGGAACCATCCAGGGCGTTTCGCTGAGAAAAGAGATCCAGGCAGGGGTGAAAAGCACCCTCGATTTGGATTACCAGGAACTCGATCTGCGCATGCGTGCGGGTGCACACACGACGCTCAACGGCCAGGTAGACCATTTTCGCATCCAAAGTTCCACAGGTTCCTTTCTGAATGCATCCGGGTTACGCGCCAGTGTGTGTAAAATCACCACAAGAACGGGAACAGTAAACAACATCTATGTGACCGATACGCTATCCGGGGTAGCTAGTCAGGGTGCCGTGGTTGCCTATGGCGGAAACCCCGACATATCCGGACTGGAAATCCGTGGCGGCGGCCAGGTCAATCGCCAGGGCGAATGAAGGATGTGATACACGAATGCTTGATCTGGGTAATTCCTGCACGCGCAGGCTGATCATTGTCCACCGCATCATTTTAATCAAAATGTTATATAATTAATATTATGTTAAATAGCGTTTACACAAAAAAGCAGGAGCTTTAAATAACCTGGCTCCTGCTTTTGCTTTTGCTTATAATTCGTGAATACGCAAAATGCGTTAGTCCATCATCTCACCTTCCTCACCAAAGTATTTCTCATACAAGGGTCTGATCTCCTCAAACTCCTCTTCCTGTCCGGTTCTGAGATACAACTCCGATAATGAGATCAGCACAGTGGTAAAGTATTCGTGATCTTCATCAATCAGCTCATAGGCATCTTCCAGGTATGGCTGAGCCTCCATCCAGATTTCCCTGACTTCTTTTTCATCCTCTTCGTATTGCGCAAAATCCTGGGTTTCCCGAAGCCGTTCTTCTGCTTCCTCAAAAAGATCCAAGCCCTTATTGAAATATAGGGCCCCCAGGTTGTAAAGTGCATCAAAGAATTCAGGCTCGAGCTCAATGGCTTGCTCGTATGCTTTTACGGCCTCCTGGAAAGCAAACTCCCTTTCTTCTTTATCATAGTAGACGGTATCCTGCGACATTTGGTCATAGTTGGCCCCGAAGGCGAAATAGAGTCCGGGATTTTCCGGGTCACGCTGGATGGCAATATCCAGCACCCGGCTGGCTTCCTCCGTGTCGCCGGTATGGATATAGATATTGGCCTCAGCAAAAATGAGATCCAGGTCGTCAGGATAACGCTCCCTGCCTTCAGAGATATATTTCTTGGCATTGGTGGTATCCTGCTTATGCATGGCGATGTTGGACAGCGAAGAATAGAGGAATGGATCGTCGTATTCCATCTCACGCAAATCCTTATACCACTCATAGGCATTGTCGAAATCCTGCCCCAGCTCGGCCGCCAATGCGGCATTGTAAAGCGTGGTGGTGTCTTTGGCTGCAAAATCCTTGCTGATGTCATAAGCCCTGTAGAAGTACCTGCTGGCTCCATCCCAATCTTCAATATTGTAAGCTTCCACCCCTTCATTAAACACCAGCTCTGATAAAAACAGCATGAGCTGTTGAATGTCGATCATGAAGTCGTCATCCTCATCCAGTTCGATGGCTTTGCGCATGGCTTCATCAGCTTTGTCCACTGGGTTATCAGCCAGTGCCCTGTATTCGGGCTCTTCAGCAGTAGCGATCTGCATGTACAGTTCGCCTTTCAGCACCCAGATCTCGGGGTCTTCCAATACCTCTTCATATTCCATGGCATCCTGGATGTGTTCCATTGCCCGGTCAAGGTTACCCCGGTTGAGATGACGGCTTGCGCGGCGCATGTCGCGGCCCTGTGCCTCAACAATGGTTACCGAGACCATTAAAAATATTAACAGAAATACAATACGTTTCATTTGTTCGTTTTTTTTGGTAAAACAATGATTATTAGAACGAAAATTTGATTGTCAACATGGTGACCTTAGCGGTCATGCCGGTATTTACATCGACAAATGTATGAATTATTTCAAAAACATGCAGCCGGTGCCAATTATTGGGCATCTTTTTCTTGCTGCTGACCGGCATCGTCTTCTTTTTCAGCTTCCTCCCCGCCTTCTTCCGGGCCGTTCAACGCCCGTTCCTGCACTTTCGTGATGGCTGCAATTTTGTCATTCTCCTTCAGCGAGATCAGTCGCACGCCCTGTGTAGCGCGCCCCATTTCCCGCAGTTCGGAAACAGACATCCTGATGGTGATGCCGGACTTGTTGATGATCATGAGCTGGTCATTATCCAGTACGCTGACCATGGCAATCAGGGCGCCTGTCTTTGGGGTGATATTCATGGTTTTTACCCCCTTGCCGCCCCTGTTGGTAATGCGGTACTCATCCAGGATCGAACGTTTTCCATAGCCCTTTTCGCTTACCACCAAAATGCTGCTGGTAGGATCCTCTACACATACCATGCCAATCACTTTGTCATTGGCTCCCGAGAGGGTAACGCCCTTTACACCGGAGGCATTCCTGCCCATGGCCCTGACGGCTTGCTCTTTAAACCGGATGGCTTTGCCACTGCGCATGCCAAGCAGGATCTCATTGTCGCCATTGGTGAGTGCAGCATCCAGCAACTCATCCCCTTCCCTGATGGATATCGCAATGATGCCATTGGCTCGCGGCCGGCTGTAGGCAGACAAGCTGGTTTTCTTGATGATGCCCTGCTTGGTGCACATCACGATGAAGTGTTCATTCGTATATTCTTCGTCGGAAAGATCGTGTACGTTGACAAACGCCTTTATTTTATCGTCTGACGGAATATTGATCAGGTTCTGTATGGCTCGGCCCTTGGCGGTTTTTGCTCCTTCCGGAATCTCAAACACCCGCATCCAGAAACATTTGCCTTGTTCGGTAAAAAAGAGGAGATAATTGTGGTTGGTAGCCACAAAGAGATGCTCCACGAAGTCGTCATCCCGTGTGACGGAACCGCGACTCCCCCGCCCTCCCCTGCTTTGGGTGCGGTATTCGCTGAGCAGCGTTCGCTTAATGTAGCCCATGTGAGAAATGGTGATCACGACTTCTTCATCCGGAATGGTATCTTCGATGCGGAAGTCGTTAGCGGTGTATTCAATCTCGGACCGCGCTTTATCCCCATATTTTTCCTTGACCTCGAGCAATTCATCCTTGATGATGCCCATCCTGAGGGTGATGTCTGCCAGGACCGACTTGTAATACTCGATCTTCTGCAACAGTTCATCATGCTCCTTTTGTATCTTGTCGCGCTCCAGTCCGGTGAGCCGCTGCAATCGCATGTCCAGGATGGCCCTGGCCTGCACTTCTGTCAGGGAAAACCTTTCGACCAGGCCTTCCCTGGCTTCATCCGGAGTCTGGGATGCCCGAATCAGGGCAATGACCTCATCAATGTGGTCCAGGGCAATCAGCAGGCCTTCCAGGATGTGGGCACGCTTCTCGGCCTCCCGCAATTCGTATTCCGTACGGCGTGTAACCACATCGTGGCGGTGATCCACGTAATGGCGGATCAGGTCTTTCAGGTTCAGCATCATGGGCCGGCCGTTAACCAGCGCGATGTTGTTGACATTAAAAGAGGTTTGCAGGGCGGTATGCTGGTAAAGCAAGTTGAGCACCACATTGGGTATCGCATCCTTTCTTAACTCATAGACGATGCGCAAGCCTTTCCGGTCAGACTCATCGCGGATGTCGGATATGCCCTCGATCTTTTTGTCGTTGACCAGGTCGGCGGTCTTTTTGATCATTTCCGCTTTGTTAACCTGGTAAGGGATGGAAGTGAAGACGATGGCCTCCTTGCCACTGGGAAGCGTCTCCACGGTGGACTCACCCCGCATGACAACCCGGCCGCGGCCTGTTTCATAGGCTTCCTTCACCCCTTCATAACCATAAATCAGTCCGCCGGTAGGAAAGTCAGGCGCCTTGATATGCTGCATCAGCCCTTCTATGCTGATGTCATTGTCTTCGATATAAGCAATGATGCCGTCAACCACCTCATTCAGGTTGTGTGGCGGCATGTTGGTGGCCATGCCCACGGCAATCCCTGAGGAACCGTTCACCAGCAAATTTGGAATCTTTGCCGGAAGTACGGTAGGCTCTTTGAGGGTATCGTCGAAGTTAAGCTGAAAGTCGACGGTTTCCTTGTCAATATCCGCCAGCATTTCTTCCGATACCTTGCGCATCCTTGCTTCCGTGTAACGCATGGCTGCCGGACTGTCGCCATCAATGCTGCCAAAATTACCCTGGCCATCAACCATGGGATAACGCAGCGACCATTCCTGCGCCATGCGGACCATGGCGTCATACACCGAACTGTCACCGTGTGGGTGGTACTTACCCAATACCTCCCCTACGATTCTGGCAGACTTTTTGTACGGTCTGTTGCTGAGGACACCGAGTTCATGCATGCCGAAGAGTACACGACGGTGCACCGGTTTGAGCCCGTCACGCACGTCCGGCAGTGCCCTGGACACAATGACAGACATGGCATAGTCGATATATGCCGATTTCATCTGCTCTTCAATGTCAACTTTTGTGATCTTAGGTTGTAACATTATGATAATCTGAGATTTATAATTTAAGACATGGACAAAAACAAAACACACGAAAATACGTTTTTTTTGCTTATGTTCGTTGATTATTTGCGGGTAACAAAAAGAAAAAACGATCTAACAAATCCCGACAATTATTGTTAACATTGCAGAGCGAAATTCGCTTTTTTGATTAAACAAAGAATACAGTTACTCAAACAACATTTTATGGAAGCAAAATTTTCACCGGTCGTTAAAGATGTGATCACCTATAGTCGTGAAGAAGCCTTACGCAATGGCAATGATTATATAGGTATTGAACATTTCTTGCTGGGACTGATTCGCGAGGGTGAGAACATGGCCGTACAGGCATTGACCCAACTTGGGATAGACCTGTTTCAAATGAAGAAAACCATTGAAAATACAATAAAAGGACATTCACCGAAACATACCACTGTGGAAAATATTCCCCTGGTCAAGCAGGCAGAGCGGGTACTCAAGATCACGTACCTTGAGGCGAAACTGTTTAACAGTGAGCTGATCGGGGCTGAACACTTGCTCTTGTCCATCCTGAAGGACCAGGATAACCTCGCCACGCGCCTGATGCATCAGCAGGGCATTGACTACCAAATCGTCAAGGAGGAGGTCCAGCATATGCACCGCGATTTTGAGGATGAACCCGGGGAACACGACATTCACGATGAACTGTCGCCCAGTGAGGATGACGAATCCGTGGAAGGTGGAGGATTTGGCGGCGGTCCTGCCAAGAAGGGCGGTGAGAAGTCGACCACCCCGGTGCTGGACAACTTTGGCAGGGATTTGACACACGCCGCGGAGGAAGACCGGCTGGACCCGGTGGTGGGCAGGGATAATGAACTGGAGCGTATTGCACAGATTCTTTCGCGCCGGAAAAAGAACAATCCCATCCTGATTGGTGAGCCTGGCGTCGGTAAATCTGCCATCGCAGAAGGCCTGGCACTGCGCATTGTACAACGGAAGGTCAGCCGTGCGCTGTTCAACAAGCGCATTGTCACGCTGGACCTGGCCTCACTGGTTGCCGGCACCAAATACCGCGGCCAGTTTGAGGAGCGCATGAAGGCCTTGCTCAACGAACTGGAAAAAAATCCCAATGTCATCCTGTTTATCGACGAGCTGCATACCATTGTCGGCGCTGGTGGCGCCTCAGGATCCCTGGACGCCTCCAACATGTTCAAACCAGCCCTGGCCCGTGGCGAGATCCAATGCATTGGTGCCACCACAATGGATGAGTACAGGCAGCATATTGAAAAGGACGGTGCCCTGGAGCGCCGTTTCCAGAAGATCATCATCGACCCCACCACGGCCGATGAAACCATCGAAATCCTCAACAACATCAAATCCAAATATGAGGACCATCACCTGGTCAATTATTCCGAGGACGCCATCAAGGCCTGCGTACATCTTACCGACCGCTACGTGAGTGACCGTTACCTGCCGGACAAGGCGATCGATGCCATGGACGAGGCGGGTTCGCGGGTGCACATTACCAATATCCGCGTGCCCGAAAACATCATCAAGGTCGAGGAAGAGATCGATCACGTGCGTGAAGAGAAAACCAAGGCGATCAAAAGTCAAAAATACGAGCAGGCCGCGCAGTTCCGTGACCAGGAAAGGGAGCTGATGAACCGCCTGGAGGCCGAAAAACGCAAGTGGGAAGAAGAGTCCCAGCTGCACCGCGAGGTGGTCTCCGACCAGAATGTGTCGGAGGTGGTTTCCATGATGACCGGCGTGCCGGTACAGCGCATTGCCCTAAACGAAAGCGAGCGGCTCATTAACATGGAGAACGACCTGGAGAAAAGCGTGGTCGGTCAGAACGCTGCCATCCGCAAAATTGTGAAGAGTATTCGCAGGAACCGGGCTGGCCTGAAGGATCCTGCCAAGCCCATTGGATCATTTATCTTCCTTGGCCCCACAGGCGTGGGTAAAACCCACCTGGCCAAGGTGCTCTCCCACCACCTGTTCGATACCGATGATGCGATCATCCGGATCGACATGAGTGAATACATGGAGAAGTTCGCCGTAAGCCGTTTGGTTGGTGCGCCTCCTGGATACGTGGGATACGAAGAAGGTGGCCAACTCACGGAAAAAGTGCGTCGCAAACCTTATTCGGTGCTGCTGCTGGATGAGATCGAAAAAGCCCATCCCGATGTGTTCCACCTGCTGCTGCAGATGCTCGATGACGGGCAGCTTACTGATAGCCTGGGGCGCAGGGTGGACTTCAAGAATACCATCATCATCATGACGTCCAATATTGGCTCCAGGCAGCTGAAGGACTTCGGCATGGGAGTTGGATTCAATACCCCTGCGAGGCAGGCTGCTTCCAAGGAGTATACCGAGAGCATCATTGAAAATGCCCTGAAGAAGACGTTCGCACCGGAATTCCTGAACCGTGTGGATGATGTGGTTATCTTCGATAACCTGCAGAAAGAGCATATCTTCAGGATCATTGACATCGAACTGAAACAACTATTCAAGCGGGTAGACGACATGGGATACCACATCAAACTGACGGATGCGGCCAAAGATTTCATTGCAGAGAAAGGGTGGGATCCGTCCTTTGGCGCACGTCCGCTCAAACGGGCCATCCAGAAATACCTGGAAGACCCCTTGGCAGAGGAGATCATCCGTTCGCAAATCAATCCCGGCGACACCATTAAGGTAGATTATAAGAAAGACGCAGAAGAAGTCTCCATCAAATTGGTGCCTGCAAAAGAAGGCGACTCCAAAGAGAAGGAAAAAGAAGGCAAGACAAAGCGAGCCAAAAAAACGGCAGCCAATACAGATAAAGCTGGCGAGGCAAATAAGCCGGATGAATCTCAGTAGCGGCCAAATGCACTATGCAAGTGGGACAGGTCAGTCGTTTTGACCTGTTTACATTGCAGGGCAAAACAAAATTAAGCCGGAATGAAGAGAGGGACAGGCCTCAAATCATTCCGGCTTTTTGATTCATGTCGGTGGGATTATGCAACAGGACCCTGTTTCATCCCATCAGAACGAATAGGTGTTGTCCTCGATCAGTTTGGCTGCGATGCGGCGGCGTGCTTCCTTCACGTTAACCCCTTTCACCAGGGTCAGCACGTTAACCGCTTGCACCATCTTGTCTGCATCATCTCCATCGGGAATGGAGTATACGGCATCCATGGCAAATTTGCGGACCTTGCTTGCCGCGTCATAGAGATACACATCCAGGATGTCCTGGTACACTTCCCCGGCATCTCCTCTTTGCGATTTGGTCTTCTCAATCCTGAGTGCAAGGGATTCTGCAATGTATATTTCCGTGATCATGTCGGCAATGTTGTTCAGGATTTCCTGTTCCCGCACCAATTTTCGTCCGAAGGCCTGGCTTGCCCGGTGAATGGCGAGTAAAGTAACGCGCTTCATGTTTTTGATGATGCGCATCTTTTCCTCGTGATGGCTCTCTCCTTCCTTCTTGCCATCGGTAAGCTCATCCAGTTTGCCGTACAGCGCTTCCGCTTCAGCAAAGAGGTCATAATCGCCTTTTTGCGCGCGCTTCAGGGCCGTATCGGTAATCAGCAGGCGGTTGATCTCGTTGGTCCCTTCAAAGATTCTGTTGATCCGGGAGTCGCGATAGCCCCGTTCCACGTTCATTTCGGCAGAGTAGCCCATCCCGCCATGGATCTGCACAGCTTCATCCACGACATAATCGAGAATTTCCGAGCCATATACTTTCAAAATGGCGTCTTCCACGGCATAATGGCTGATGGCCTCGATGGCTGCCCGGCCCTCATCGCATGCCTCCTTTTGCTTTAGCGTCTCCATCAGGTTATCGATGTCCTTGCTGACGCGATAGATGGCTGATTCGTGTGCAAAGGTGCGGATGACCATTTCCGCCAGCTTTTGCTGGATGGCGCCAAAACTGGAAATCAGGGTGTTGAACTGCTTTCTTTCGTTGGCATACTTGACGGAGTCGGTGATCGCCAT
>PUPG01000130.1 GCA_003553005.1 Bacteroidales bacterium | reverse complement strand
TTTTCCGCTGCCGGAAAGCCCGGTGATCACCACGAGCCGGTTGCGTTCAATGGCCACATCCACGCTCTTCAGGTTGTGCACGCGCGCACCCTTGATCAGGATGTATTCCTGCGGATCCAGACGGTCAATGTTATGCATGGTGTTCCTTTCTGGGAGAATCTGCAAAGGTACAAATAATTGATGTGCTGAAAAGGGGATTGATCATGCTCTTGGACGGGACCTTGTTGGGTTGGGGAGAGCCAGGGCTGGTAAGCCTCTTTGGGGGAGCGTCGCTTTAAATTTAAGGTTAAGATTGAGATTGAGATTGAGGTTGAGGCTGAGGTTGAGATTGAGATTGAGATTGAGATTGAGGTTGAGGCTGAGGTTAAGGTTGGGTGTATATGGGAGGGGGTGATTTTTATAAATGCAATTGGGGAGTGATTTGGGTTTAATGGCTTTTGGTTTTTTTTGTATCTTGCAGCGACAAGTTACGTATACCTATAAAATAACCCAACGGAAAATAGCAGACCTTATGATGCAGGAGAACCTCAGCGAGTTTATTTTAAAAGCCATCCGGCACAATTGGAAAATTACGGCTTTTGCCGATTATGGGGGCAAAAGTTATACCTACAGTGACGTAGCTGGCTACATTGTGCACTTGCACACCCGATTTGAAGTATACGGCATCAAGCCCGGTGACAAGATCGCCTTGCTGGGCAAAACCTCCGCCCATTGGGGCATGTCCTACCTGGCCATCATCACTTACGGTGCCGTGGTTGTGCCCATCTTGCCTGATTTTAAGCCCAATGACGTTCACCATATCGTCAATCACTCAGAAAGCCGCTTGCTGATCAGCGCAGACGTGCTGTTTGATGCACTTGACCCGGATCGGATGGACAAACTGCTGGGGATCGTCTCGCTGAATGATTTTTCGGTGCTGGCAGACGGCAAGGGGACCTCTTTGCGCGGGAAGGCAGAAATGATTGAGGACCGCCACCAGGAACACTATCCATACGGGGTGCAATCCGACAACCTGCATTTGCCCGTCATCCCCAATGAAAACCTGGCAGTGATCAGTTACACCTCAGGAACCACAGGGTTCACCAAAGGGGTGATGCTCCAGCACAACTCCCTGGCTGCCAATGTGGTTTATGCCAACAACAACATGCCCCTGAGTCCGGGCGACCAAATTGTATCCTTCCTGCCACTCGCACACGCTTATGGTTGTGCTTTCGAGTTTTTGTGGCCTTTTACCCTGGGTTGCCACATTACCTTCCTCACCAGGACACCCTCACCGCAGATCATCCTGCAAGCCTTCAAGGAGGTAAAGCCGAGGCTGGTGCTATCCGTACCGCTGATCATCGAAAAGATCTACAAGAAACAAATTATGCCGGCCATAGAAAAGCCCACCATGAAGCGGTTGCTCAAAACACCGGTCCTCAATGTCCTCATCAAAAAGAAAATCAGGAAAAAGCTGGTGGACGTGTTTGGCGGCAACTTTCATGAAGTGGTCATTGGCGGGGCCCCACTCAACAAGGAGGTGGAAACCTTCCTGCACAGCATTCGCTTCCCTTACTCCATTGGTTATGGGATGACGGAATGCGGACCGCTGATCAGCTATGCCAATTGGGATAAAACCCGGTTAGGGTCAGCCGGAAAAATCGTAGACACCCTGGAGGTAAAAATTGACAGTCCGGACCCCGGCAAAGAAGCCGGAGAAATCCTGGTCAGGGGAGAAAACGTGATGATGGGCTACTATAAAAACGAAGAAGCCACCAGGGAGGCGCTCGACGAAGAAGGGTGGTTGCATACCGGAGACCTCGGACTGATGGATCAGGATGGCTTCATCTATATCAAGGGCAGAAGCAAGAGCATGATCCTCGGGCCCTCCGGACAAAACATCTACCCGGAAGAGATCGAAGCCAAACTGAACAACAAGGCCTTCATCCAGGAATCCCTGGTCATTGAAAACAAAGGCTTGTTGGAAGCCTTGATATATCCGGATTATGAAGCCACGGATAAAGCCGGGATGAATGAGAAGGCACTCCAGGATACGCTGGATGATTACAAGCAACTGCTCAACAAAAGCCTGCCCGTTTACATGAACATATCCCGGATAAAGATCGTGCCGGAAGAATTCGCCAAGACCCCCAAAAAGAGCATCAAGCGCTTCCTGTATACGCTGGATAGATAAAAAAATGGCGTTTTTTTGTTGGGCGTTTAAAAAAAACATATATTTGTACTGTCATACTCCATGACAACCTACCAATCAATGTTCAGTGCAAACCAAAACATAGGAGGACGAATTATCGAATAGACGCTTACGCTGTTTAACACTTAAGGAGGCCATTATTATGAATGACCGCACAGCGATTAGCGATCAGGAGTTGATTCGTCAATTCATCTCCGGTGATCACCAGGCACTGGAATCACTGATCAACCGCCACGAGCGCAAACTATTTTCCTATATCCTACTGATTGTCAAAGACAAACATCTGGCCGAAGATGTTTTCCAGGATACCTTTATCAAGATCATCAAAACCTTGCGGGCAGGAGCCTACAATGAAGAAGGCAAGTTCCTTCCATGGGCGATGCGCATTGCCCACAACCTGATCATTGACTTCTTCCGCAAATCGAAACGGATGCCCATCAAGGAAAACAGCGAAGAATATGATCTCTTTGAAACGCTCAAGGTATACGAAGACACCATTGAAGACCAGATGATCACCGGTCAGATCCACCAGGATGTGCGCAAGCTGATCGAACACCTGCCCGAAGAACAAAAGGAAGTGCTCAAGATGCGCCACTACAAGGAGATGAGTTTCAAGGAAATTGCTCACGAGACCGATGTCAGCATCAATACCGCGCTCGGCAGAATGCGCTATGCCCTGATCAACCTGCGGAAGATGATCGATGAGAAAAACATCATCCTGACCCGTTAGTGTCGTGTCAATGCTACTGTGTCGGTTAAGTCGCAGTAGCGTTGACATGATAAGAGAGGACTTTCCCAGCATATTCAGGGTATCTGCCATAGATATGCAACAGCACCCTGCAGCTTTCAGGAAATACTGGCATAATCACACTGGTCTGGCCGGTTTTTTATTGCTTACTTCCAAAATTAGCTGCGCAGCACAAGCCTTTTTGCCTTACCTTTGAATGTGGTATAATATCCACCACAAGGCCATTAACCCATGTTATGCAAATCAGTGAAAATCATCCGTTGAAATCCCTGAATACCTTTGGGATAGAGGCGTATGCCCGTTATTACACGGAGCTGCATGACCTGCAGGAATTACAGGTGTTGCATGCCAACACATCCACCTTCCGGGAAAAACACCTCATTCTCGGCGGGGGAAGCAACATGCTTTTTTCCCGGGACTTTGACGGCACCGTGATCCGGATGATGTCTGCCGGGAAGGAAGTAACGGACAGGACTAACGGCCACGTGTATTTGCGCGTCCAGGCCGGTGAGAACTGGGACGACCTGGTGGCGTATTGCGTAGCCAGGGGCTGGGGCGGACTCGAAAACCTGTCTCTCATCCCCGGCCAGGTTGGAAGCAGCCCAATCCAGAACATTGGCGCGTACGGGGTGGAACTGAAAAACACGCTGGTATCCCTCGAGGCTTTTGATAAGCACACCGGGCAGATGGTGACCTTCTCCCATGATGATTGTCAATTTGGCTACAGAACCAGTGTTTTTAAAGGCAGCGGACGCCACGTCATCACGTCGGTCACTTTCAGGCTGGATGAAGACCCAAAGATCAACACGAGCTATGGCAGCGTGAATCAAGAGTTGGCGCATATGGAGGTATCGTCACCAGGCATTGCAGACGTGAGAGAAGCCGTATGCCGCATTCGCCGAAGCAAGCTCCCCGACCCCGAAGAACTGGGCAACGCCGGCAGTTTTTTCAAAAACCCGGTGGTCGCTGAGCAAACCTGCCGCGAATTGCAACAGAAATATCCGCACCTGGTGGCATACCACACGGACCAGGGGATGAAACTGGCAGCCGGGTGGCTGATCGACCAGGCAGGTTGGAAAGGTTACCGACACGGCGATGCCGGGGTACATGACAAACAAGCCCTCGTGCTGGTCAACCACGGCAAGGCATCAGGAAAAGAGATCCTCAACCTGGCTGAGCGCATCAGGGCATCTGTCAAACAACGTTTTGGCGTGAATCTGCAGCCGGAAGTAAATATCGTATAAAGAAGGGGCGGCTGGCGGAGACGTAATGATGCAAGTAAGCGAATGGATTCAACCAATTTGGTCCATAAAGTTCCTTACTCCTGGACCTTTGGACTTTTAGACATTTCGACATTTAGACAACATTTCAATATATGAAGCAAAAAGATACCCTGGTTAACAAATTTGAGAAAGCAGGTCTGGGCACGGTGATCATCATCTGGGTGCTGAGGGGGGCAATCGGACCGATGTTTAACTTTACCCTGTTGCTGACCACCACCCTGCTGGCCATTTATTACCTGTGGTTTGGATTCTTCATTTTCAACAAAATGCAGCCGCTGGATCTGCTATATCAGCATAAACACAGGCAAATCAGCCGCTTTCACATTGTCGCCGGAATCGTGATGGGGGTTGTGCTCTCCTACAGCCTGATCGCCATAACTTTTGGGTTCCTGTTCTTCCCGGGAATCCAGACTGCCATGATCAGTGCGGCATCAATTTTGATCCTGTTTACGGTCTATATGGTGGCCTACGACATGGTCAAAAACAGGCACCGCAAGCTATGCAGGCGCTTTTACCCCAGGGCTGCGATCGTTGGAGTCGTACTGGCTGCACTGTTGTTTATCCCACTGGAAACCAGGCTATCCATTCTCTTCCGAGACCACCCGGACTTCCAGGAGGCCTACCTGGAGTATAGGGAAAACCCTGACGACGAAAAGGCGGAAGAAAGACTTCGCGAAGAAAGAAGCAAGTTCAGGTAAAGCTACGCTCAGCCGATGCCAAGCTCACCTTGTATACGCCTTGAGCGGTTAAGCAACACCTCCCTTTGCTGCGCATAATCTTCGACCTTCTCCAGGCTGCTGCGGCAACTGAAGTAAAACTTGATCTTTGGTTCGGTGCCGGAGGGTCGCATGGTCACCTTGGTACCATCTTCCAATACAAACTGCAGCACGTTGGCCGCAGGCAAGTCGATGGGAAACTTTTGATCGAGGTAAAGGTCATTGTCTATTCCCGTCTGATAATCCAGGATGCGGGCAATGGTCAGTCCATCAAGGCTCTCCGGTGGCTCGTTCCGAAACTTTTCCATCATCGACCGGATCTCCTCCGCACCTTCGATGCCCTTTCGGGTGATGGATACCAGGGACTCCACATATAAGCCATTTTTGACGTAGATGGACCGCAGGAGGTCGTAGAGGTTCATACCCTGCGACCGGGCCCATGCGGCAGCCTCTGCCACCATGCAGCAGCTGATTACCGCATCCTTGTCTCGCACCAGGTCGCCTACCAGGAAACCATAACTCTCCTCGCCCCCACAGAGGAACTGCTTGCTGCCTTCCAGCTGACGCATTTTTTCAGCGATGTATTTAAAGCCCGTAAGGACATCCATTGACTCCACCTGGTAATCTGCGGCGATTTCGCTCAGCAGGTCCGTGGTCACAATGGTCTTCACGATGTATTCCCTACCCTGCAGCTTGCCCTGCTGCTGCATCTGCTCCAGCACATACCAGGTGAGAATACCGGCACATTGGTTGCCGTTCAGCAAGATGTACTCGCCCTTGTCATCCTTAATGCCTACCCCAAGCCTGTCCCCATCCGGATCCGTCGCCATCACCAGGTCTGCATCCACCTCCCTCGCTTTTTCCAGCGCCATCTCAAAGGCAGCCGGGTCTTCCGGGTTGGGTGACTTCACCGTGGGGAAATTGCCATCCGTGACATCCTGTTCAGGCACGTTGTAAACGGATTTAAAGCCGAAAGCTTCCAGGGCCTGGGGCACCAATCGCACGGTAGTCCCGTGAATGGGCGTAAAGACGATCCTCAGATCGCTGTGCAAACGGTTGACCTTCGGATTGAGCGAGAGGGCTGAGATCCGTTTGACATACTCCCGGTCAAAAGCCTCATCCAGCTTGGTCACCAGGGTGATGTCGCCATCAAAGCGCACATCCTGGACACTGGTTTTCTTCACCTCGTCGATGACGTTTTTGTCGTGCGGCGGAACAAGTTGTCCGCCGTCGTCCCAATAGACCTTGTAGCCGTTGTATTCTACGGGATTATGGGAAGCAGTGATCACGATCCCAGCCTGGCAGTTGAGTTCCCTGACGGCAAAGGAGAGCAGCGGAGTGGGGCGCAGGTCGTCAAAGACAAAGACTTCGATGCCATTGGCGGTAAGCACGTCTGCTGTGATCCTGGTAAAATAATCGCTGTTGTTCCTGCAGTCATGCGCGATAGCCACAGACAGGCGCTGTATTTCCGGGAAGGACCTCAGCAGGTAATCTGCAAGTCCCTGCGTGGCCATCCCCACAGTATATTTATTCATCCTGTTGGTGCCTACCCCCATGATGCCACGCAGACCGCCAGTCCCGAATTCCAGGTCACGGTAAAAAGCATCCGCTAGTTCGTCGGGATCCTCATCCATTAAGCGCTGCACCTCCGCGCGGGTATCTTCATCGAACACACTGGTCAGCCATATCTCAGCACGATCCTTGGTTGCCTGGTCTACTTTGCTCATCATTGATGCCTTTCTTTGGTTCACAATACGGTTATGCAAGCAGCATATAAGCTTACCCAAATATAAAGCAAATTTTCCTGTCTCACCTCACGAAAATGACAGAAGCGATACCCACGGGACGAAATCAGCAATTACCGGTTATTCGCGGGACTCATCAACCGTTCCCGGCGCATCTCAAAAATATCAGTGGATATGGAGTAGTCGCCGATCAGGTGTTTGGCAAAATAGTCGGCCGTGAGCCAGAAATTATACTCGTTAAATTGGCCATATCCATGCCGCTGCCCGGTAAAGATGTGCATATCAAAACGCTTGTTGGCTTCCATCAGGGCATTGGCCATCCGGAAGGTGTTGGCCGGATGCACATTGTTATCCATATCCCCGGTAGTAAGCAAGAGCTTGCCCCTCAGGTTAGCTGCCAGCTCTGAATTGGTTTCGATGTCATAGACGAATTTCACCTCGCCCTGGTTGTTTACAATTTCCTTGACGCCATGGTGCTTTTCGCTCCACCAGCGGTTATAAATGTTGTTTTCATGGTTTCCGGCACTGGATACGGCGACTTTGAAAAAATCGGGGTATTGCAACATGGCGGCGGTGGACATGAATCCGCCACCGGAGTGGCCAAAAATCCCCACGCGGTCGATGTCGATAAAATCGTGGCGGTCAGCGAGCTGCTCGGCCCCGTACTTCTTGTCATCCAGGCCATAGTCACGCAGGTTCCCATAGCCATAGTTATGGTACCACTTGGACCGGTTGGGGTGTCCACCCCTATTGCCAATGGTGACCACCACGAAGCCCAGCTGGGCCAGCCGGTCGGTACGATCCATGTGTTGAGAAAAGCTCGCATTCACAGCTTCTGTCTGCGGACCAGGATACACATACATGATGAGGGGATATTGCTTATCCGGATCAAAGTCGAAGGGCTTATACATCACACCATACAAATCCGTCACGCCATCGGCAGCCTTGACCGAATATGGCGTTGGAAACTGGTATCCGGCGTTTTTGAGATTACTCAGGTCGGCCATTTCCAGCTTCATCACGAGCTCACCATCCGCATTTCTGACCTCAGATGCGGGTGCGGTATCCACCCGCGAATAATTGTTTACGAAATAGTTGTAGGAGTCGCTGACCACGGAAAGATGATTGTAGTTACCCGGGTTCAGCAGGCGCAGATCACTGCCATCCAGGTTGACACGATACAGGTGCCTGTAATAGGGGTTTTCTCCCTCTTCCCTGCCGTGGGCCGTGAAGAACATCACCCTTTCCTCTTCATCCACCTTCAGGATCTGGTGGCTGTGCCAGGGGCCGCTGTTAATCTGCCTGATCAGTTCACCATCAGGACCGTAGAGATAAAAATGGGCCCAACCGTCGCGTTCCGACCAGTGAATAATCTCACCCGTTTCCCGGATGAGATAAGGGTTTCGGGTATCCACATAGGTATTCATGCGTTCTTCGATCAGCACGTCTACCTCGCCGGTTTCCAGGTTGGCCCGGCACACGTCATAGCGTTTAAGGTCGCGGCTGATTCGGGTGAAATAGAGTTCGTCAGCATGCGGACTCAGCCATATGGGCGGGGTGTGGTCTTCCAGTTGCTCACGGTGCGACCGGGGCATCCGCGGCACGTTGATCGTTTGGTTTTTGAAGGCGTGCACCGCGATGGTGTCGCCGGTCTCTTCCTGCATGTCAAATACCCAAAGCTCTGATTCTGCTGGTTGCTCTTCGCCCGGCATGAGGTATTTGTAGCTTTCCAGTTCGGGTCTGGGCTCTGACAAGGAGTTGATCACCCACATGTATTTGATGTCGCGCGTGTCGTTTCTGATCACGGCAAAACGACGGGAGTCGGGCGACCAGACGATCGGGGCACGGCGCCGTTTTTCCTTTTCCTCCTGGATCTTCTCCTCGTCATCATTCATCTGTGCGGTATACCCGCCGCCGAAAGCATAATGCTGTTCGCCTTCCGTGGTCAGCTGATGTTCGACGATCGTAGTATCCTGTTCATCTTCGAGTGCCTTCAGGTAATTTTCCTTATCCATCCAAAACAGGTTGTAATCCCGGGCAAACACCACATACGTGCTGTCAGGCGAAACACTCGCCCAGTCTTTGGGCTCCGGTTCATCATCCGCTTCGATCTCATATAGTTCACCGGTTTCCAGGCTATACTCCAGGTGAAAGACCTTGGGCTCGCGGCGCGGCTCACGCACCTCATCATTGCCGTTTTCCTTGTCTTCATCGCCATTGTGCTCCTCCTCCTGTTCGTCATCGCGGTCATTCTCCAAATCCTCCTCCAGGTCCTGATCATGCTGTTGATCATCGCCGTCCAGGTCATCATCCTCTACCCCATTGGCCTCCTCATCATCCACGACCTCCACCATTTTGGTGCTGGTCACCTTGAAACGAAAATAACGATCGTCACGCACAAACTCGGGATCAATATCCGGCAGATTTTGATGGTCATAAGGATCGTTGGTGATCAGGGTAAGCTGCCTGGCCATTTCGTGGTTATCAAAAAGATACGCCTTGCTTTGTTCCTCCAGGTCGACCAGGTAATGGAATTCACCTGCTGAGGTTTTATAGGAGTACCAGAATTTATCCCCGGTTTTCAGCCAGTTGGGCT
>PUPG01000154.1 GCA_003553005.1 Bacteroidales bacterium | reverse complement strand
TCACCGTACGGGAAACCGCCAGGTAAGAACACATGCCCAGGAAGTAGGCAAAGACCATGTTATCTATGAAAATCGATCTGACAAATATGCTAACCAATTCTTCCATTGTTCTGTTTTTTTAATTATTCAACACGGTTAACTGACATCTACCAGGCTTCGATCCCGGTGGCGGTGCACCCAGATGATGACACCCACTGTGATCAGCGCCATTGGCGGAAGAATCATAAAGCCGTTGTTTTCATATCCCAAATCATACATGAATTGCGGAATCACCTGGTAGCCCATCAGGGTACCGGACCCAAGCAATTCCCTGAAAAATCCCACGGTGAGCAACACCCACCCATAGCCCGCGGCATTGCCCACGCCATCCAGGAAAGAGGGCCATACTTTGTTGTTGAGGGCAAAGGCTTCGAGGCGCCCCATGATGATGCAGTTGGTAATGATCAGCCCCACAAACACACTCAGCTGGCGACTGACATCATACAAAAACGCCTTGAGCACCTGGTCGACCAGGATGACCAGTGCGGCAATCACGGTAAGCTGCACGATGATCCGGATGCGTGGGGGAATGCCATGTCTCAGAATGGAGATGATCACATTGGCAAGTCCCATTACAGCCACTACCGAAACGGCCATCACCAATGAGGTACGCAGCTGGACGGTGATCGCAAGCACCGAACAGATGCCAAGCACCTGCACGCTGATGGGATTCTCCTTCCCAAGCGGTGTGGTCAGCAGTTTCTTATTCTTCGGGGACAACAGGGCTTCCGATTGTGGTTGGTTATTGTTTTCGCTCATGACGTTTTCAGTTTTTCAAAGTACGACTTGTATACCTCCAGGCCATCACGCAACATATTGGTCACGCCGTTTGAGGTGATGGTTCCTCCGCTGATCCCATCCACGCGATGGGGGTCATCCGGTGGTGCGGTACCCTTGACCACGGTCACCGGCCGGAAATCACCATCTTCATCATAGATTCGCTTGCCCCGGAACTGCTCTTCAAATGGGCGATCAGCAATTTCAGCACCCAGGCCGGGGGTTTCGGAGGCGTGGTCAAAATTGGCACCGGCGATGGTCACCAGGTCGGATTCCAGTCCGACGTAACCCCAGATGGGCCCCCAGAGGCCCGCACCACGAACAGGTACGACGTAGTAATTTTCGCCGTCCACATCCGCAATGAATACGGGCAACTGTCGCTCTTCCACGGGCTTGCGGTTCTCGTCCTGCAAATCTACCTCAAAGGCATCGCCTTCAATCTCTTCGCCCTCGTGGTTGACCACCTTGGTCTCCGTGATGTAGCGATTGAACAGCTCTTCTGCCTCCGCCCGGTCAGCCGGAATGTTGATGGTCGACAGGATGTTTTGCATTTTTTCGATGCGCATGTTACGCTCCTGCAGTGGCCTCAGCAAGGTGGCAGCCCCCGAAAGGATGAGGGCCACGACGATTACCATGACAGAGGCATATAAAAACACATAACGGTTGCTCATTGTATTGCGATTTAAGTTGTTTTCACTTGTTAAGCGGACTGTTCGGCCACAGGCTTCAGTCGTTTCATGCGCCGCTTGATGTTGGCTTCTACGACATAATGGTCGATCAGCGGCGCAAACACATTCATGAACAGAATGGCCAGCATCATGCCCTCAGGATAGGCCGGGTTGACCACCCGGATCAGCACCGTGATGACCCCGATCAGGAAGCCATAGATGTATTTGCCCGAACCGGTTTGTGAAGCAGATACCGGATCAGTGGCCATATATACCGTACCAAAGGCAAAACCGCCCATAATGAGGTGATAGTAGGCCGGCAGTTCCATGAAAGGATTCACGGCCACGAGATTGAACAGCAAGCCGGTAAAGAGACCTCCCACCACAACCGACAGCATGATTCGCAGGCTGCCTACGCCAGTGGCCACGAGGATCACTGCGCCCAGGAGGACTAGCAGGGTGGAGGTTTCGCCCACAGAACCCGGGATGGTGCCAATGAACATTTCAAATGCTGAGGGCATGCTTTCCATCATCTGGGAAGCACTGACATCACCTGCTGCAGATGCGGTTGCAGCCTCGGCCAGTGGGGTTGCTCCCGAATAGGCATCCACTGCCTGATCTGCAGGAGCTTGCGTCCAAACAAAGTTGCCTGCCGGATTTTCCTCGCCCGACAGGTAAGCCGGGTAGGCAAAAAACAGGAAGGCCCTGGCGAGCAATGCCGGGTTCAGGATGTTCATCCCCGTACCACCAAACACTTCCTTGCCGATGATTACGGCAAATACCGTGGCCACGGCAACCATCCATAGCGGTGTGGTCACCGGGATGATTAAGGGAATGAGCATTCCGGAAACCAGGAAGCCCTCATTGACCTCATGGTCCCGTATGGTGGCAAAGATAAATTCGACGATCAGGCCGGAGGCATAACTGACCACAACCAGCGGCAGCACTTTGATGAGTCCGAACAGGAACTGATCCATAAAGGCGGCTTCTTCACCCATCGCCTTGAAATGCTGCATACCCACGTTCCACATGCCAAATAGCAGCACCGGCGTCAGGGCGATGATCACATGAAACATGGTGCGCTTCATGTCCATCGCATCCCGTATATGGCTTCCGCGGGTGGTCACATCGCCTTTTACAAACAAAAAGGTTTCAAAAGCTTCAAAAGTCCGGTAAAACTTTTGAAACCTCCCTCCTTTTTCGAACTGAGGCTTAACCTTTTCAACTAAATTATGTAAAGCTTTCAACGTTCTTTATTTTTTTGGGTTTATGATCGATCAAAAACTTCTAGGCAAATTCTTTTTGCATGGAATCCAGTCCTTCCCGCACGATGGTCTGCATTTCAATTTTTGACGGACAGACATATTCAGGCAAGGCAAAATCCTCCGGGGCAATTTCATAAATGCCCAGTTTTTCCATCTTGTCGATGTCGTTGATCATGATGCTTTTGATCAGCTGCATGGGCATGATGTCCATGGGCAATACTTTCTCGTAGATGCCGGTAACCACAAAGGGGCGCTCGCCGCTGCGGATATTGGTGTTGAGGCGGTATTTCTTCCAGGGCATCAGGAATGAGAAAAAGGTGCGCGAAACACTGAACTTATCCGTTTTGGGAATCAACCATCCAAGCAGCTCCGGCTTGTCTCCTTCCGGGATCACCGTAAGCTGCCCATCGTAAAAACCAAGGAAGCCATCCGGCGGGATTTTTTCCCCGGATAACACATCTCCGCTGATGAAGCGTGGGGTGGTTTCTTCTTCCTTGCGGATGTTGTCCTGGGTGAAAGCCGTGATGTTCACGCCGCTAAGTACCCTGTAGTACCTTGGCTTCAACACCTCGGAGCCATTCAGCACCACGATCTTGCTGGCATCATAAATGCCTTTTTCAAACAGGCGCCCAATCGTGATTACATCCTGCACATCGAGATACCACACGATATCGCCCTTGTTGATTGGCTTGATGTGATGGATCTGGATGCCCACGTTTCCAGCGGGATGAGGGCCTTTGAAGCGGTGCAGCACCACGCCTTTTGCCTCAGTGAATGCCGGAGAGGTCGTATTTTCGCTATGCATGCTGAGATGCACATCGCCATCGGTGAGCATGCCAAGTGCATCCAGTCCTTTTTGGAAAGACTCTTCCTGGCCGTTCACGACAAAGTCCATGTCGGGTGCAAGGGGCGTGGACTTGAATGCCGAGATGAAAATGTCTCGCGGAGTATCTTCCTGGTGAGCGATCACGGAATAAGGGCGCTGGCGGATGACCGGCCACAAACCACTCTTGAGGAGCTTTTCCCTGACCTCTTCCCGGCTCAGCGATTTCGGGTCAGCCGCACCAAAATCCACATAATCATCCTGGGGGTCGGCTTCAATGCGCACCTCCAGGATGCGCCGTTTGGCGCCCCTGACAAGCTGCTTGTATGTCCCGCTTACCGGCGAGGTAAACACCACATCTTCATTGTATTTGTCATAAAACAGGGGGGTCCCCGCCTTCACCTTGTCTCCCTCGCTAACCAGCATCTTGGGAAACAAACCATGAAAATCCGTGGGCTTAACCGCGTAAATCGCAGTACGTGATGGTGTTTGAAGAATTTTCTCTGCAGCACCCTCCAGGGGGATATCGAGTCCGCGTTTGATGTGAATGACTTTCGACATTGTTTTATTCTTTGTTAACAATCGTGGCAAACAAAATTATGCATATTTTTAAATACCAAAAATACTTTGGCCATAAATTTTATTTTACTTAGTTTTGGTTAAAGAAGAATAGGTACGTTTAAAAAAAGCATTCTGATGCATTATCACTTTTTTTCCTTAATTAGACCTTACCAGGGATGGCCCATTCTCCTGACAATTATTGCCTTATTTGTCGGTTTGCCCCTTGCAAAGGCGGATACCAATAAAGACTATTTTCTTTATGGCGATTTTATCCATAAAAACAACATCCAAACGGTTTTGTTTAATCAAAAGGGATTTGACTTGTCGGATCCGCTTATGCGGATTAATAGCGGCGACCGCTTGATTTTGCGGTTTGATGACCTGGATGCGGATTACAAGAATTATTACTATACCATCATTCATTGCGATGCCAATTGGGAGCCATCTGACCTGCAGCAATACGAATACATTGAAGGTTTTTATGAAGATCAGATTCGCGACTATCGGCGTTCAGTAAACACCCGCGTGTCCTATACCCACTATTACCTGGAGTTCCCCGGCCCCAACCTGCGCCCCACAAAATCCGGCAATTACCTGCTCAAGGTTTATCTCGACGGAGACCCCGATGATGTCGTGTTTACGCGCCGCTTTTCCGTTTTTGAACAGCAGGTGAGCATCGATGGCCGGGTTACCCAGGCCAACCTGGTGCGTTACCGCGACAGAAAGCAACAGGTGTCGTTTACCATCAATACGGGTGGCTACAACATTTCCAACCCCTACCGGGACCTGCAGGTGGTGATCCGGCAAAACGGGCGCTGGGACAATGCCATCACGGACCTGGAGCCCCGGACAATCATGGGCAATGAGTTGGTGTATGACTATGAGGATAAGATGTTGTTTGAAGGCGGGAATGAGTTCCGGCACCTGGACATCCGGAGTCTCCGCTACCTGGCCGGAAACATTGCCGACATTCAGTCATCGCGACGCTTTTGGGACGTTTAACTGCTGCCGGACAAACTTAGGTCCTACGACAGGTATTATAGCGAGGACGACCTGAATGGCCGGTTCCAGGTGCTTACCCAGGATGCCCGCAATGCCATGACGGAAAGCGATTACGCCTGGGTTCATTTTCACCTGCCAATGGATGCACCGCTTCCCGAAGGTCACATCCACGTAGTGGGCGCCTTAACCGACTGGCACTTTTCCGAAGACAACAAGATGAATTACAATTATGGCGAGAATGCCTATGAGATCAGCCTGCTGCTCAAACAGGGCTATTACAACTACCAGTATGCCTATATGCCCGAAGGTGCCACCACGGCTGATGTGCCTTTTATCGAAGGCAGCCACTCACAGACAGAAAATGATTACACGATTTACGTCTTCCACCGCCGGCCCGGTGACCTGTATGACAGGCTGATCGGGATCAGCCACATGAACCCGACCGTTCCGTAAGCATGATCAGCCGCCGCTGATCAGGTGGATGACCTTCACATCATCCCCGTCGCGGATAACGCTATCTTCATATTCGCCGGGTTTGATGGTCTGCCCGTTGATGCGCACGACCAGGAACTTAAACGTGAAGTTTTTGTGGTCAAGCAATTCTTGTACCGTCATTTCCTCTTTGCCCGGGATTTCCTCCGGCCGGTTGTTCAAGGTAATCTGCATAACTCCAGACTGCTTTTTTGTTTCTAGAAACTTTTGCGGGCTTCGCTTTTCAGGTAGGACATCGCCCGCTCTGTGGCTGATCGCTCCAGGTCCGTCTCCAGGATTTTCTGACTCAGGTCTGTGGCCGAGGCATCTTCACCCAGCGATGAAGCCAGGGCGTTGATCTGCCCCAGCGTTTCCTCATAAGCCTGGTTGATCAGCTCCCAAACCTGGGGCGAGACATAAAGCTGCTGAGACAGGTTGTGGGTATACTCATCCCGTACACTCTTAATCAGCTGCTTTTGCAGTTCCTTTGCCGACCACTCGGGCTTATAAACCCGCATGATGAGGTTGTTTGGCGACATGCGCTCAAGCAACAAGACCAGGCGTTCATAAGCCTGCAAACGCAGTGGCAGCGATATTTGCATCCGGTCCGACATCAGGTCTGCATGCCGGCGCTTGTTTTCTTGCTGAAAAAACTCTTTCAGCAAAAACCAGGCAGTCAGAAAAACCACCAGGGCGGGTACCGCGTACCTTAAAATATAAAAAAGGTCTCCCATAATGATGTGCTTCTTTGACTACAAAGATAATTGCTTTTGGCAAATGGGTTTATTTTGCTAAATTTGCCGCTTTGGCGCTTTTACGTAAGCATCAAAGAATCAAAATTTTATTTATTTATCCCCTTATACCCGCAATGCCATGATACATTTATCTGATCGAATAACCCGTTTATCTGAGTCCGAAACCCTTGCCATGTCAAGGATGAGTCGCGAATTAAAAGCTGAAGGCCATGATGTGATCAACCTGAGCGTGGGAGAGCCCGACTTTTTCACACCTGATGAGATCAAAAAAGCAGCCACACAGGCCATAGCAGACAATTACTCCTTTTATACGCCGGTGAATGGCTACCAGGACCTTCGCGAAGCCATCTGCGAGAAACTCTCGAGGGACAATGCGCTAAAGTATAATCCGGATCAGATCGTGGTCAGCACCGGCGCCAAGCAGGCCATCGCCAATGCCGTGCTTTGCCTGGTCAACCCCGGCAATGAGGTGGTCATCCCCACGCCCTATTGGGTCAGCTATCGCGAGATCGTGAAAATGGCTGAAGCAGAAGCGGTATATGTAAAAGCAGGAATCGACAACGATTTCAAGATCACCCCGGAACAACTGGAAGCAGCCATCACGGAAAACACCCGGCTGTTCATTTTTTCCAGTCCATGCAATCCGACCGGCTCCGTTTACAGCAAAGCGGAGTTAAAAGCACTGGCGGAAGTGTTTGCGCGTCACCCACAGGTATTCATCATTGCCGATGAGATCTATGAGCACATCAACTTTGATGGCAAACACGAAAGCATCGCGCAGTTTGATGAGATCAAAGACAGGGTCATCCTGGTGAATGGTGTATCGAAGGGTTTCGCCATGACAGGCTGGCGCCTGGGGTACCTGGCAGCACACCCCGAAGTGGCCAAAGCCTGCACCAAGCTGCAGGGACAATTCACTTCAGGTACATCGTCAATTTCCCAGCGGGCGGCCCTGGAAGCCATGAAGACGGATCCCGAAATCACCAGGGGCATGCTTGAAAAGTTCAGGGAGCGCCGCGACCTGGTCATCGACCTGCTTAAAGACATTCCCGGCACAACCACCAATACGCCCAGGGGGGCATTTTACCTTTTCATCAATGTCAAATCTTATTTTGGGAAATCCGACGGGGACCTGGAAATCAAAAACGCATCTGATTTTTGCATGTATCTGCTGAAAAAAGCACACATTGCCCTGGTACCCGGCAGCGCTTTTGGTGATGATGAATGCGTCCGGTTCTCCTATGCCACATCCAACGATCTACTCACTGAAGCGGTGGCCAGGATGAAAAAAGCCCTTGCCGCATTAAAATAAAGGCGGCCAAAATGCCGTTTTACCAGACAAACCAAGCCGGAAATTTGACCGCCGGGTAAAATCACCCGGTGGTTCGTTTGAACGGCTTACACATTGATATGCCATTGCGATCCATGACAGAAAAGAGTACGATTACCCGCCTGTTGAATTCTTTTGAAGGCAAAAAACTGCTGATCATCGGTGATGTGATGATTGACGCCTACCTCTGGGGCAGCGTCGACAGGGTGTCCCCAGAGGCCCCGGTACCCATTGTGGCGCTGAGCAAGCGGGAAAGCAGGCTGGGTGGCGCAGCCAATGTGGCCCTCAACATCCAGAACCTGGGTGGCATACCCGTATTGTGCTCAGTGATTGGCAGCGACAGCAAAGGTGCGCTGTTCCGGGAGCTTTTACAAGACAAAGGCTTGTCGGATGAAGGCGTCCTGTCGAGCGACAACCGGCTTACCACGGTCAAATTCCGCGTGTTTGGCAACAACGTCCAGATGCTGCGTGTAGATGAAGAAGTGGCACATCACCTGCGCCAGGAGGAGACGGCCAGGCTCATGGAGAAAATTGCCGGGATGATCCGCACCAATGGTGTGGATGCCATAGTGTTTGAAGATTATGACAAGGGGGTAATCTCGCCGGCGATGATCCACGAGGTCCTTGAGCTCGCCAGGGCGCAGGACATCCCCGTCGTGGTAGACCCCAAGCGAAAAAACTTTATCCATTACGAAGGCGTCAGCCTGATCAAGCCCAACCTCAAGGAACTGCGTGAGGGGCTCAACCTGAATGGAGAGCTCATCGAGCCGGAGCATATCCAGAAAGCCGTGCTCGCCCTGCAGGATCAACTGCACGTGCAAACGGTTTTGGCCACCCTGTCTGACAAGGGCATTTTTTACAGCCACGACAACGGAAACGGGGAGCGCGTGAAGGGATCGATTCCGGCTTACATTCGTGATGTAGCTGACGTGTCCGGGGCAGGCGATACCGTGATCAGCCTGGCCGCCCTTTGCGTGGCCGTCGGTGCGCCCGTCGACCTCATGGCCCGCTTGTGCAATTTAGGCGGCGGCCTGGTCTGCGAAATGGTAGGCGTGGTGCCGGTTGACAAAGACAAGTTGTTGTTTGAGGCCCTGAAAAAGTTCTGTGAATAGGGTAAACAGCACTCCCTTCAAAATCACGGGGCCTCCTGCCCTTGTGACCTGTAAACATGCTGACAAAAAATGAACCATGAAGAATCTCGCAGATTTTCGCAAGGAATATTCGCTGGACAAGCTGGAAGAGGAGCATTTGCCAGAAAACCCACTTTGGCTTTTTGATCAGTGGCTTGAAGACGCGATCAACAAAGGCCTTCCAGAACCCAACGCCATGACCCTGGCCACGGTAACGCCTGAGGGGCAAGCATCCGCCAGGGTGCTGCTCCTGAAAGAAGTTCGTGACGAGGCATTTGTCTTTTATACCAATTACCAGAGTCAGAAAGGCAAGGACCTGGAAGCCAACCCGCATGCCACGCTGGTATTTCTCTGGCTGGACATGCAGCGCCAGGTACGCATCAGCGGCCCAGTCAGCAAGGTCAGTCCCGAAGAGTCCGACGCCTATTTCGCCGTCAGACCCAAAAACAGCCAGATCAGTGCAGTCATCTCTCCCCAGAGCAAACCCATTGCCGACAGGGAGGAGCTGGAAAACGCGTTTTATGAGGCCTTTGAGCAAAACAGGGACGCAGAGATCATCAGGCCGGAACACTGGGGTGGCTATGCCGTCAAACCAGCACGTATCGAATTCTGGCAAGGCCGCGAAAGCAGG
>PUPG01000098.1 GCA_003553005.1 Bacteroidales bacterium | reverse complement strand
GGTGGCTGCCATCGGCTATTCCTATGCCCTGTATCCATGGCTCATTTTTCACCTTTCGCGCAAGAAACAATTGCGGCTGGAACAATACCAGGAGGAAGATGAGCTGCCATTTGTCAGCCTGGTCATTTCGGCATTCAACGAGGAACCTGTCATCGGTGAAAAGATCGCAAGCATATACACCACAGATTACCCTCAAAGCCGCTTCGAAGTGCTCGCAGGGTCAGATGCATCGACCGACAAGACCGACGAAATCCTTCGCGACCTGTCGGAGCAACACCCGTCCTTGCGTTTTTTCCCTTTCCGTGAAAGAAGAGGCAAGGGGAATGTCATCAATGACCTATACACACATGCACGCGGTGAGGTCATCGTCTTTACCGATGCCAATGTGATGTTTGAACGGGACACGCTCAGGGAGTTGATCCGTTATTTCAAAGACGAGCGTGTGGGGCTGGTGGACTCGCAAATGATCAACACCAACACGACGGAAGAGGGCATTTCCTACCAGGAGAAATCTTACATATCCAGGGAGGTGAAGATCAAGCATAGCGAGAGCATTTTGTGGGGTACGATGATGGGGCCTTTTGGCGGATGCTTTGCCGTGCGGAGTAAGTTGTTTGTCCCGGTACCAAAGAATTTTCTGGTGGACGACTTCTATATCAACATGAAAGTGCTGGAAGCCGGTTATCTTTGCATCAATCATCCCGGGGCAAAGGTGTATGAGGAAGTGCCCAGTGACCTGGCTGCGGAGTTCCGGAGGAAAAAGCGCATTGCCACGGGAAACTTTCAGAACTTAAGGGCATTTTCCGATATGTTGTGGCATAAAACACCCGGGCTGTCATTCAGTTACATTTCACACAAGGTCTTGCGATGGCTTGGCCCATTCTTTATACTACTCGCGCTCCTTGCCAACATTTTGCTGGTATTCTACAATACCCTGTTTATCTATTTATTGCTGCTGCATCTGTTGGTGATTGCGCTACCATTCATCGATTACCTGTTAAAAAAGATCCATATACACAACCGGGTATTGCGGTTCATTTCGCACTTTTATGGAATGAACCTGGCAATGTTTCTTGGTTTTTTCAAATCGTTAAAAAAAATTGAAACCAATGTTTGGAGACCCACAGAAAGAAAATCGTGACGATTTTCGTTTTAATACCATAGATGAGGCCATTCGGGACATTCGTGCGGGCAAGGTCGTGATTGTTGTTGATGACGAAGACAGGGAAAATGAGGGCGACTTTATTGCGGCGGCCGAGACCATTACCCCGGAGATCATCAATTTCATGGCCACCCATGGCCGGGGACTGATCTGCGCGCCCATCACCCGGCAACGGGCTGAGCAGCTTGACCTGGAACTGATGGTTCCTAAAAATACGGCCTTGCACGAAACCCCATTTACCGTTTCCGTAGATTTGCGCGGGCACGGGTGTACCACAGGCATATCTGCCGCCGACAGGGCAAAGACCGTGAATGCGCTGGCCGATCCTGAAACGGATCCGGCCACCCTGGGACGTCCGGGGCACATCTTTCCCCTTCGGGCCAGGGTTGGCGGCGTCCTGCAGCGAGCAGGCCACACCGAAGCATCCATTGACCTCGCCCGCCTGGCAGGTCTGCAGCCCGCCGGTGCGCTGGTAGAGATCATGAATGACGATGGTACGATGGCCAGGTTGCCGGAGCTGTTTAAAATCGCGGAACGCTTCGACCTGAAAATCATATCCATAGAAGACCTCATTGCCTACCGGATCAAAAACGAAAGCCACATAGACCGGGAGATCGTGGTGGATTTACCCACGCAATGGGGCCATTTTAAACTGGCAGCTTACCGGCAAACCACCAATGATCAGTTGCACCTGGCCCTTACCAAAGGGAGCTGGGAGCCCGGTGAAGAGGTGTTGGTCAGGGTTCACTCCTCCTGCATCACGGGAGATATATTTGGCTCTTGCAAATGCGACTGTGGTGGACAACTGCACCAGGCCATGGAAATGGTCGAAGAAGAGGGCAAAGGCATCGTGCTTTATATGAACCAGGAAGGCAGGGGGATAGGACTGTTGAATAAGCTTAAGGCTTATCACCTGCAGGAGCGTGGACTCGACACCGTGGAAGCCAACATTGAACTTGGCTTTAAGGCAGACGAGAGAGATTATGGGATTGGCGCACAGATCCTGCGTGACCTTGGAGCCAATAAAATCAAGCTCATTTCCAATAACCCGGGTAAAAAAGCCGGGTTGATGGGATATGGCATTGAGATCACCCGGAACATCCCCATCGTGGTGCCCACCTCATCCCACTGTAAAGTATACCTGGATACGAAGAAAAACAAAATGGGGCACACCTTCTAACCTGCACGATTCATGCAGGCTAAAGATCATCTTCAATGCGCTCATCAGGATCCGCGGTGTCTATGGTTTCCCCGCCGATGGAAGCCTCTTCCCCCTCGAGTCGCTGCCGGCGGAAAATGTCATGCAGCTGGTCGAACTCCCGGCGGTAAAACACCCCAATTCCCTGTGTATACGGGGCATTGGTATGGATGATGTCAAACGTATTGGACCGGTTAAAGGCCTTGACCCGGAACTTCCCTTCCGGTGTAACCTTGACTTCCACATTGACGTCGCCGATGATCTGGTTGGTCCCTTGCGCCTGATGGCCGGTAGCAGTTTGGTTGCCGGCCACACCAAAGTTTCCGTCAATCAGTACCCGGTCATCAAATAACTGGGTAGACAAGGCCAGCTCTACCTCCTGGCTGGTTATTTCATCACCCGGCCGGTAATTGACGCCGATGTCAAAATCTGAACTGATCTGGGAGAGCCAGTTACTCAACTGGTGCGACAATAGCTCAGAGGAAGTGGCGCCCATGCCATATCCAAGGGCAGCATACTGATCGCGGGGCATGAAACGGTTGAGCACAAGCAGGGAAAAAACCTGCCGGTTCATTTCCTGGTCTGTGGTGATCTCTCTTTCAATGAGTTCCCGGGTGTTATCGTCACCTCCCGGGACATCAATATCAAAGGAGATGCTTGGATTAAAGAGTTTATCTTCAAGGATCAACACGGTTTCCACGGGGACCCTTCGCCGGAACTGATTGGCCATGTCATCGTCCATGCCTCCACCGGCAAGCAAATCGTACAGGGAGGTACGCAGTCGGTAGACCGCTCGCAGATCGACGTCCGCATCATTGATATCTCCCGTCCAGCGAATACTGCTTCCCTGGTCGATCCTAAACCGTTTGTTGATGATGTTTTGCAGGCTAAAAAGGTACTCACCACTTTCAATCAGGTAGTCTCCATAAATGTTGAATGACCCATCAGGCGCAATTTCCAGGTTCAGGTCACCACTGCCCTGCCCCCTGATAATATCGCCGAACTGTGCATCAAAGAACAGCTCCACCTCGGCGTCCGGCGTCACCTCAAGATCGAAGTTCATGGTCACATCGCCGCCAGTATGTGGCAGCACAAACCCCTCATCGGCCCTGGCACCTTCAGGGGACACAAATGAGATAAAATGCCGCTCACGTACATCCCCGGTATAATTCAACGGCATCATCACCCTGGTACCCCGCTCTGTGCGGGCACTTACATCTATCGTAATGTCATTGGCGGGCCCGTGTATCCTGCCCAGGCCCGTAATGAAGCCTGTACCAAAAAACAGGTCATTATCCGCAGCAGTAGTATTGAAAATGATCATTTCTTCGGGCCGCAGCTCAAAGTCAATCGCAAAATTCCTGAAATAGTCGTGCGTGACCACCCCATTGACCAACGCGCTATTTCCCAGGGAGTCATTCAGCATCACCTGGTCAAAAATGAACCGGTCTTTTTCGAGGGTGGCCTCATGGTCAAAGGCATAGGTCGTATTCAGGTATGGGATGGGCATGGTGATGTCCGACAGCTCCAGGTGTCCGCTAAGCTCCGGCCGGTTAAAAGGGCCATCCATACGCAGTGTGCCCGTGGCAAAGCCACCAAAGCCTTCGGTAAAGCTTTGCAGGTATCTTCCCCAGACATCCATCTTGAAATGACTCAGGCGGATATCGAGGTCGAAATTCTGGTCGTGATTCCCGGTATAGAGGTTACCGGTAGCGATCAGCGGCTCATTCGTTCTTTCCTGCTGCGCTTCATTCACCTTGGCATACACTTCAAATGCCTGTTTTTCGTCGCTCCATGAGCTGCTGACCTCCAGGTCACCCATCAGCACCTCATTGAAAGCAAAATCCTTAACAAATAATTCGGCGGTAACCCCGGGTGGCTGGTAAAGCCCGGTAAAGCTGACATAACCATCCATCATGCCGCCAAAACTGAAGTTGCTTTCGCCCAGCAGCACATCGCTGTATCCCACATCAAAACTTGAAAATGCAAGTCCCATGCGGTCATCATCACCCGGCCCGAGTACCCCGTCGGCCTTGATAAACTGGTCACCATGATAGGCCATGAGTTGGTGGATCTCCACCCGGTTGGTGTCGAGGATGACGCGGTGGTCTTTATTCAAGCGCCAGGTATTTCCATTGATGCGTGCCTCCGATTCCGGAATGGAAAACTCTATCCTGTGTTCGTCATAAAAATGCGTCAGCCCATTGACCCTTCCCTGGTTGTGTGCCGTATCCTTACCCCAGGACATTTCTGTCCAGATGCTGTCCCGCTGCCAGGTGTTGATCATGGCAAAACGATCAATGGCGCGATTCTCGGATAGCATCAACTGGTCACTTTCCATCGCCAGCACATAGCCATTTGCATTCCGGTAACCCTCCAGCTGATAACCATAAAAGCTACGTCCAGCCAGCCGAAGGGTGTCGGCATGGCCCTTGAGCTGAAGCTGCGCCTCGTCTGTTTGGAGCCTGCCATTGACCCAGCTTCCGGATGAGATGGCCAGTCCAGGCATAAACAAGTCCGTCAGCAGACGCGTGTCTTTCAACCTTACGGAAAAGTCAATATCCTGGGCAAAAGGCGGTTCCTGCACCTCTGCGGGAGAGGCCAGCTGCATAGAAGGGCTATAGCTGGCGGCAAAGATGCGCAAGGATTCAAGCAGCTTGTCAAAGCGCATCTGGCCGTGCATGTCAATATCTGCAAAATCCGACCTGACCCTCAGATGCCTGTTATCCTCAGACCACAGGGTATTGTTCACATATATGCTGTCTTTGCGATAGCTTACCGGGTAGATATCTGGTACGGAAGGATCTGTTGGAATCTCCGAATACGTGATATTGCGAATGGTGAGTTCGCCTTCCATGTCATCCATGGAGGAAGCCCTGGCATTGATATCTATTTCCGCCTCGAGCAGTGAAACATACATGCTGTCGCGCTGAAAAAGACCAATATCTGTCAGGTTGGCGTGCGCAATGCCCATCTGGAATTGAAAATCCGGAACCTCTTTGTCGAAATCCACGAGTCCATTGAATGCCAGGTTGAGCTTGTCATCGTCGATCTGTAGCTTGCCATCAAAGCGCTGGTTGACCAGCTCTCCTTCCAGGTCAATATCGCTGTAGGGTGTACCTGCCACCGTCATGCCATCTACATAGCCATCCAGATGCATTCGCAACCCGTCGGCCGCAAAACCAGAACCGCTGATCGCTGCCTGCATGTTAAGGTCGCCAGGATATCCCTCTCGTCCCAGCATAACCCCCAGCTGCAGTGCCCTGGTCATGATTTTTCCCTGGTATTGGTAACCTTCCCCATTGTCAGCAGCCGTCAGTGCAATCTGGCTTTCCAGGGCACCCAGCGAGGTTTGCATTTCTCCTTCTGCGAGCAGGTCCCCAGGGGTCCCGGAAAGTGTTCCGGTAAAGTGGATATCTCCAAGTGTTTCTAGATATCCCGGAAGCTCCAGGTGTTTATTTTTCCACTGCACGGGTAGGTAAAAACCCTTGATGTCATCGATCCGGCTCCGCAACTGGGTGATTTTTGCGTCCACATGGGGGCCGCGCGCTTTACCTATCCTGCTTAAGGACAGCTCTCCCTGGAATGCTGTGTGGCTACCATATTGAAGGGTAACATCCCTGGTGTGTATTCGCCCCTCACCTGCCCGGACATGTCCCCCAGCCTGGATTACACCGCGGATGCCGTAAAGTGACGGGACATAATGTCCAATGTCAGCAAGATCGACCGGCCCAGGTTCGAGCGCTATTTGCCCCCTGATCTGATCGGCCAGGCTTTGGTATTGCTCGTCTTGGACAAGCTGGAGTTCGAGGTGGCCGGTTAAATCGGTTTGGCCGGCTTTCAATGAAAAATCCTCCGCGACCAGGGTGTTTGCATTTACCTGGATCGATGCAGCCAGCTGATCCAGCTGAAAACCGGCCTGATCCGTAAACTGGAGCCGATCAATGAGGAATGTGTGAAGAGAATCTGTCAGGCGAATATCGTGGAGTGCCAGTTGCAGGCCGGACAGCCTGAAATGGCGATGATCGAAGCCCTGGGGTTTCTCGGTCCGATTGTGATCCTGGTAAGCGATATCTCCATCACTGATTCGCAGGGCGTCTGTACTGAATTGCCAGCTATCCCGGTCGGTGGCAGGTTCGCGGCCGGAAAAATAATCAATGAGAAAGCGGAAGTTATGCTGATCTTCACCGGGTTCTTTGGTAAGCATCAAGGCCGGTTGCCGGAGGTGGACCTCACTGAGCTCGATGGTCTTTTGCGGGATGGAAAGGTTACGCAGGTGCAGGTCAAGCCTTTCCAGTTTGATGAGGTCCTGTTGCTGTTGATCGAGCACCCGGACGTCATGGAGGATCACGCTGCGAAAGAAATGCACGTCTACGCCACCCACAGTGACTTCTGTCCGGAGTTCCTCAGCGAAATAGGCCGTGATTTGGTCTACAAGGCGTTGTTGCACGTAGTTGACATGCAAAATCCCGTAAAGCAGGACAGGCAGCAGCAGAAGCGCTGTCAGAAGAGAAAGAAATATTTTTCTCAGTTTTTTGATATCTTTGTCCTCCAATCGGTTAAAAGCCAGCTATACCATTCAGCCTGCACTATGAGCATATATATCCTGGGGATTGAATCATCCTGCGACGATACTTCGGCGGCCGTGATCAGGGATCGCAAAATTCTTGCCAATCTAATCGCCAATCAGCACATACACAAAGATTATGGAGGTGTTGTTCCCGAGCTGGCATCCAGGGCTCATCAACAGCACATTATTCCCGTAATAGCCAAGGCGTTATCGCAGGCAAATATACAAAAAAATGAGCTACATGCCGTCGCTTATACCAATGGGCCCGGATTGCTCGGATCGCTGCTGGTAGGCACCTCATTTGCCAAGGGTTTTGCTTTGTCGATGGGTATTCCCCTGATTACGGTGAATCACATGCATGCGCATATCCTGGCGCATTTTATTAAAGATGAGCAACAGGGAGCCCCTCCCCCTTTCCCTTTCCTGTGCCTGACGGTTTCCGGCGGACACACACAAATTGTGTTGGTAAAAGGCTATCATGAGATGGAGGTGATCGGACAGACCATTGACGATGCCGCTGGTGAAGCCTTCGACAAGGCAGCCAAGATCATGGGTCTGCCCTACCCTGGCGGACCACTCATCGATAAGCTGGCCAAAGAAGGTGACCCGAATGCATTTGCATTCCCGCATCCCCGGGTTCCCGGACTAAATTATAGTTTCTCTGGCTTAAAGACGTCCATCCTGTATTTTTTGCGCGACCAGTTAAAAAAAGATGCAGACTTCATCGGGAAGCACAAGCAGGACCTGGCTGCATCGATTCAGCATAACATCGTGGAGATCCTGATGAAGCAATTGCGCCGGGCTGTCAAACAGACCGGCATCAGCGACATTGCGATGGCGGGTGGGGTGTCAGCCAACAGCGGACTGCGGGAAGCCTTCCGGCAAGAAGCGCAACAAGGGAACTGGCGTACATACATCCCCAAATTCGAATATTGCACGGATAACGCGGCCATGATAGCCATCACCGGTTATTTTAAATACCTGGAAAAGGATTTTTCCGCACAGGACGTAACCCCGTTCACGCGTTTCAGCTAGAATTCAGACAGGCATGTAAATTGTCAGCGAGCCAAATTACTCCGCTTCAGGGTCGCCGGGCTGCTCTTCGAGGGGAATGGGGATAAAGGGGGGATAGTCTCTTTCTCTCAACTGGTGTTCATCCACATCGTAATGGAAATACAGGTCCGTTTCCCGTCGGAGTGACTGCTCCACATACAGATTCATCAGATGATCAAAAATGTTCTGGGCATTTCTTTTCCCGGAAAAGGCTGCCAGGTCATACACATCATCCAGGGTCAGGGGAAATCTTTGCGGGTCAAAGCGCACTGAACCATCGCGGCTTCGGACAAACCGACCATCCACGTAATCACTGGTTGAGCGGACATCAAACAACAATTGCATTTCCTCATCCGGGTCGTGAAGTTTCATGAATTCAAACCAGACATTGGCCTCCAGTACGGTAACATCCACACTCGCCTGGTATCGCTGGCCATCCGCATAACCGGCAAATGTTTCCTGGTCTACATATTCGAGAAGCTCCATCTGGCCCACGGCGAAGATGTAGGCGGGCACATCCAGTTCAAAGAATTCATCCACCTCATCCGGACCATAATGGTTGACATACAGCACATCCAGATAGTGTCTGATGGAGGTCATGAACTGTTCAACATAGAGCGAATCATCCGTTTGGCTGATAAATTCGGCCCGGTCATCTTCCGGACCGAATGCGCTGTCGGCAGGCAGTTCGTCGGGATGACCGGGCAGGTAGGTCTTGATCAATTCCGGGGGCGGAAGCAACAACACGTGAATATCCGTCTCCTCCACCACGAAACTCGTGGCGACTTGCCTGCTGCTTACGCATGCATTGGTAAGCAGGGCAAGCAACAGCAAAAGCGCGATATGGTGAGGTGCAGCTTTGATCGTGAATCTAATTATTGGTGCACTATGACTGCTTTTCCTTGAGTTTCTCCCCAATCTTCTTGCCATAATCGTGGCAAAGGGCATATTCATCCTCGTGTGGGGTGAATTTCACAAACACGCCATCGCCTTCCACATTGAGCTTGAGGTTGGCCAGGGTATTGTTAATCAGCTTACCGGCTTCCCCGCTCCAGCCATATGAGCCAAATGAACCGCCGATTTTCTTGTTGTCGCGGATCGGGCTGATCACGGCAAACAGCCGGTATATGGGAAGCAGGATGTTCTGGTTGATGGTGGGGCAACCAACTACGATGGCGCTGCTTTTGGCCACGCGCTCATCTACATCTCCCAGGGGCATGTTTTCAATATCCGCTACTTCAATCTGGAAATCCCCGGCACTTTGGATGCCGTCGCGGATCGCCTCTGCCATCATGCCGGTATTGTGATAGGCCGACACATAGGGGATGAAGACGTGGTCCTGTTGTGGTGTTTGTAAGGCCTCCCTGGCATACTGCTCGCTGAGGTCCACCCACTTTTTCCAGTCTTTCATCAACAGGGGTCCGTGACCAGTTAACACCGCATTGATTTCCAGGGGACGGATCTTGTCGATGGCCTTCAGCATGAACTTGCTGAACGGCTTCAGGATCACATCAAAGTAGTATTTGAAAGCCTCGCTGAAATCTCCCACCTTGTCGTCATACATTTCGGGGTGCGCATAGTGGCAACCAAAGGAGTCGCAGGTGAACAACAGCTTGTCCTCTTCGAGG